>NZ_JAZNIB010000122.1:0-8002 GCF_045577275.1 Methanobrevibacter sp. | reverse complement strand
TTCAGTGCATAATGAAATATTATATTGTTTTTTAAGAATTAATGAAAATAAGTGTCTTTTATGTAAAATTAAGTTAATATAAATATTTGATGATTAAAAACAGTGTTTTAATCAAGATTTTAGAAAAAAATATTAAATCATTGATCTGATAGATTTAATCTTTTTTTGAAGTTTTGAAATATAATCAAATTCCTTTTCATAAGCTAGGGAATTTCCATATCCGCATCTTGGACAGATTGCCTTATTGCAGCCTTTGCATTGTCCACAACTTCCACATGATCCTCCTTCCATGGGATCAAATTCAAAACCACACATTCTACATTGCATGATATCACCTTAAATAATAAAATAATTAAAATTGATTTGAATTAATAGAAATAATTAAAATTTATTCTAATTAAAAAAATAATTAAAATTTATTCTAATTAATTTCTAATGTCTAATAAAAAAATTAAAATTAGAATTGGGTTAACCCAATCCTAATCCAAGTCCTACCATATATACTATGAAGGAAACCACATATGCAGTCACTAAGGTAACTCCAGACATGATCAATGGATATTTCCATCCGCCGGTTTCTTGTTTGATTGCCCCAAGGGCAGCGAAACAAGGTATGTACAGCAATACAAATACCATAAATACATAAGCTGTAAGAGGAGTGAATATTCCGTGCATTGCTGCGGCGATTCCGGCTCCCTCCTCCGCCACTCCGAAGAGTGAGCTGAAGGTACCGACTACAACCTCCTTAGCGACAAGACCAAATGCCAATGCTACAGCTGGTTGCCATTCGCCGAATCCTAAAGGAGCGAATACTGGAGCGATTACAGTACCGATTGTACCGATTGCACTTTCTTGAGATCCATACTCCACTCCTGCAGGGAAGTAACTTAACATCCAAATTACAATACTTGCTACCAAAA
This sequence comes from Methanobrevibacter sp., assembly GCF_045577275.1. Classification (GTDB taxonomy): domain Archaea; phylum Methanobacteriota; class Methanobacteria; order Methanobacteriales; family Methanobacteriaceae; genus Methanobrevibacter. The sequence goes on along the minus strand of NZ_JAZNIB010000122.1, from coordinate 7,082 downwards.
TAATGGTACCTGCCTTTTTAATGAATCCCCATGATTTTTCAAGGGTGTGCATCAATATACCTCTGATTGTAGGCAATTTATAATCAGGCAATTCCATTACGAATGGAGCGGACATTTCCTTAAATGTAGTTTTCCTTAGGATAAATGCAACAATTACTGCCACAATTATACCTACCAAGTACAAGGATAAGATTACAAGACTTTGGTTAGCAGCGAAAAATGCACCAACCAATAACAAGTATACAGGCATTCTAGCGGAACAGGACATGAATGGTACAATCAACATTGTAATCAATCTGTCCTTTTCGTTTTCCATGGTTCTGGTTGCCATAATACCTGGTACACCACAACCGAATCCTAAAAGCATAGGGATGAATGCCTTACCATGCAATCCAACAAACTTGTGCATAAGCTTATCCATTACGAATGCCGCTCTTGCCAAGTATCCGCAGTCTTCAAGGAAACTGATGATCAAGAACAGTAGAATAATTTGAGGCAAGAATACAAGCACACCACCTACTCCTCCAATGAGTCCATTTACGAGGAAGGATGAAAGCATTGTTTCACCAAGGGATGCGATGATTGTATCACCAAGTATTCCAAAGAACTCATCAATCAAGTCTTGGAAAGGTGCACCAAATGTAAATACGATTTCAAACATTATGTACATTAAAACTATGAAAATCGGGAACCCCAAAATTCTGTTGGTAACGATTCTATCGATTTTTTCACTTATGGATACCTTCATATGATCAGGCTTTGTGAGAGATTCCTTCAATAGTCCATCAATGAATGCATATCTCGCATTTGCAATTACCTCTTCACTGCCTTCTCCAAAAATACCCTGCAAGTGGTCTTTTACTTTTTGGGTTTCAGATTGAATGTTGTTCCTTTTTGAAGACCCTTCAATTTTCTCTTCTACAATCTCATCATTTTCAAGCAATTTGATTGCAATCCATGATGAAGGAACGTCAAGTAAGTTCTTATCTTCTTCTATAACAGCCTGAAGCTCAGCGATATGTTCTTTAAGTTCATTGTTATAAACCAATCTTTCAGTAGTGTCCACTGGGTTTTGGGCTGCTTGTTCAATAGTTCTGAGTAATTCTTCCTTACCGGTATCACTATTTGCTTCGATTTCAACAACAGGAACTCCCAATAATTCAGAAAGCTTGCTTGCATTTATGGTATACCCTTTATCCTGAGCATACTTATTCATGTTTAAAGCTACAACCAAATTAGCTCCGAGTTCCATCATTTGAACAGTAAGATACAGGTTTCTTTCAATGTTAGCCGCATCTATGATGTTCACGATTACATCAGCGTCTTCATCTACGATGAAGTCTCTTGATACAATCTCTTCCATTGAATGAGCACTTAAAGCATAGTTACCAGGTAAATCTATTACTTCTACCTCATTGCCATTATGCTTATAATGACCTTTTGCTTGTGCTACGGTTTTACCAGGCCAATTACCTACATGTTGGTTTAAACCAGTTAAAGTATTGAATAAAGTGGTTTTTCCTACATTAGGATTACCTGCTAAACCTATTTTAAGATTTGCCATATTTATACCTTTTAAAAAATTTTAGTTTAATTAAATCTTAATGAATAAAATTTAATTTGAAATTTATAAAAATAAAGTCATTAATAAAGAATTAAAAATCCGAAAATTAAGATTTGAAATGATTTATTAATAAAAATGAAATATAAAAATCCCCTATAAAAAGATTTTAATATATTTTAAGGAAATTATCAAAATATAATTCTCAATATGCATATTAGAAATTTTTGAATCACAATTGAATTATAATTGAATTATACTTCAATTTCAATATTTTTAGCTTCCTCTTTTCTAAGACATACGGAATATCCCTTCACTTTGATTTGCATAGGATCTCCAAGAGGTGCAACTTTTTCTACTTCCACATCAGCACCTTTAACAAAGCCCATGCCGAGCAAATGTCTTTTTAATTCCAAGTCCCCTCCAGAACCATATGAAACTAAAGTACCAGATTCTCCAGATTTGAGTTCACTTAATTTTTTTTTCATAGTTTTTCCTCACAAATATTATAAAATAAGCATATGGTAGGAATTTAGGTATGCCTAAATCTATGTTTGATGCAATCCCAACATTTGAGATATTTGCAGTTTAATTAAAATTTTTAAAAGTTCTTTTTTAAAAATGGGGATATTTTTAAATAATTGCATTGGTTTTTAAAAATATTTTGGATTGTTAATTAAAATGAAATAAAAAGATTGCCCAACATAATTATTTTGGTATACCTAAAACCTAATTGATATTATGGTTTTCATGATATATAAAGTTTAGGTATACCTAATACACAATATAAAAATATTAATAGAATATAATAAAAACCAAGAAAAGATTATTTATAAAAAATAGTGACATTATTTAAAGATTTGATCCTATCAAAATTACCATTTAAATAATAAATCAAGATCTTTAATGTTTTCTCTATTCCGCTCTTTTGGCGCATGTACAAATTATCGGAATCAGCATCAATTAAATTAGCACTTACATCAGAACTAGTGCTAATAATTACATCATCATCAACGATAGCGATACCTCCGTATCCGATTCCTGCAGTTGTACCTATACCTATAGATGCATCAGCTATTTTTTTAGCAGCTTCTGCCATTAGGATAGACATTTCAATATCGCCGCTGTCATCATAAACCTTAATTCCCTTGATCAACTCCAAAGGCTCTACAGGATTTTCTATTTGAAGAATTGATTTGACAGCATCCAAAGTAGGTATGAACAAACCACATGTTACACTTAAATAAGTCAAATCAAAAATGGAACATTTATCCTCAAGAATTGCATCCTTCAAGCAATCCTTTTGAACTTCATTTACCAAATATGAATATTTAGACCCAAAATTATCTTCATATCCCTGAGCAAGGGCATGAATTTCTCGAGCCAATATTCCATGGGTAAAGCATTCTGCAGTAGCTATTGTAATCATTTTTAAACCTTCAGAATAATCAATTATTCATTATTCTTTTCTATCAATAATTTTAAAGCCTCTTTTGTTAGGGTGTTTGCAATATTATCCAAAACATATGGAGTTATTGGAATTGCATCTCTAATAAATGTGCTGGTGGTTAGAATCAGATGGTCCTTTACGATTCCTTCTTTTCTTAATTCATTGACTGCAGGGTTGGAATCATCAAATTCAGAAATGTCTTTCACCACTATCTCTTCATCACCAATTCCGAAGATTCCAGTAGTTCCAATTGTTTTAGAACCATTTTCATGTGCTTTTTTAATAATGTTTGCAGCTGTAGGTATTGTGTTTCCTCCAGCAATTTCAATAACAACAACATCCCCTGTAATTAAATCAATATTATCTTCAGAAATGTCTTCAGTTATAGAGACAACTTCTCTGAAATCAGGGTCATGAGTAGAAAGCTTCTTTAAGAAATCAGCTTTATAGGTACCTACTTCAGCACCTTTCAACAAGAATATTATATCTGATTCTGATATTTTTTGACCATCAATAACAGTTATTTTAGCTGGTCCGCCCCTATGAATTTGAATGAGATTAATGCCTGTTCTTAAGCCTAATCTGCCAAATCCAACTAAATCTATACTTCCTTTAGGTATCAAATTATTTTCCATTTCTTGAATCATTTTATCACATAAACTAAACTATAAATTAAAGATTAAAAATTAAAATTATAAATTAAAAATCAAAATGATAAATTTTAAAAAGAAAACTTAATTATTCTTAAAAATAAATCCTCATAAAAAATTAATCATTTGAAAATATTAGAAATCAGCGGAGATATATTTCCATGGAACTCCTGTGTCTATCATTTCCACTGGAACATCAATCCCCTGATGATTTTTCAGCAATTGTGTAAATGCAAATAAGCCTGGAAGCTCTATTATATGGTGAGAAACATCAATTAAGGTAACTCCTAACTTTTTAGCCAATATTGCATTTGAATGGTTTAAGTCACCAGACACGAAAGCATCAACAGACCTGTCTTTGGCCAATTTAATAAACTCCTTATTGCTTAATCCGAAACCAGAGACAATAGCTATCTTTCTAAGCATCTTATCAAAATCCCCATCATTAACCAAGCGAACATTTTCAGGTCCGAACTTATAGCAAACCAGAGCCAGAAACTGGTCCAATGTCTTTGTTGAAGAGCAGATCCTGCCTATTCCAGTAGGCTTATGAAAGATTGAAATAGGTTTCAAACCTAAATAATAGGCTAAAGCATCATTTGAACCTCCATTTATGATGTCCCAATTTGAATGAACAACATATGTTGGGGTCTTTGGCATGAACAATGGAGGATGATGTGAAATAACCAGATCCCCTTCTTCAAATTTCAAGTCATCTTCAGGCAACAGATCCATCAAAACATTAATATTCCTAATATCTAAATTTTCATAATTTTTACTGAAATACCCCACATTGTCATTTTCCAATGCATAATTACGAGGCACCAATTCATCTATAATATTAAAAATATCATTTGCAAACACATTACCACCTAATTAAAATTTCTGAACATATCTCATCAATAAAGTCCTTAATAATATCATCACAGTCAAATGGCTTAATTGTTGAAACCTTAATGACAGGTGATTCAATCAATCTAAAGAATCTTTCCAAATCCTTTTCCTTAAAGATAATCTCTTCATAAAATGTCATTTCAGATGCGCAATAAAGAACTCCCTCTTTGGCCAATATTCTATTCATGGATTGCCTTAAGACATCTATTGCCAAAGTCATGGTCCCAGATGTTTTTGTATTCAATCCTTTGGTTTTGAGAACATACCTATTATAGGAATTAACCATATTTGCCCTATTGTAAATGTTATTCTTATCCTTTAGCAAGGCATCATTTTCTTCAGCTATCGGGTCTTCAATCAGGAATACCTTTGTAAAAATAGCTTCGGATTGACTCTCATTAATTCCCCCCAATCCAGTTGTGTCAATGACAGCATCAGCATTTTTAATTAAGTCCAAATCTGAAGAGAACTTGATGTTTTTAAAATTCTCCATCAATCCATCTTCTTTAGTCTCCTCTTGAGATATGAGAGGATTTCCTAATTTTGAATCTATCAATCCCTCCAAATGAGGATAAATATCTACAATAGTGATATCCTTGAAATTATTGAAGGACAAATATTTTGCAATAGCGATTCCTGTAAAATAAGTTCCGATAATTACGATAGAACTTTCCTTATTGATAATTTCCTCATTATCTAACTTATTGAATAAATCCATTACAGCATTTGCTTTCTTTTCCAAAATCAGATTGAAAATATCAATTAATCTAATACTTGATTTTACTGTAAAAACCTCTGAACTTATTCCAGTATCATAATCTTTATTATCCATTTTAATCCTCGGAAATTTAAGAATTAAATATCCTCATCACATTCAAATCCAACTTTCCTTAACGCTTCCAATGTTTCCTTATAGACTGTTTCCTCTAAAGATTGCTTGTGAATCACATGTGATGGAGAGGAGGCTGCAGTGAGAATTCTGGACTTGTTGTCCATAAAAACCAAAAATGAACCGGAACCTGGAATTCCCAAACGACCTCTGGCAATGACCAGATCTGCATCAGACTGATCTATGGCTATCATGGCCTTTGAGATAGCTGGAGTTCTGCTAAAATCAGCATAATTGGTATTGACATGTAAATATTCGGCAGGAGGGATATTGAATTTTTTGAGAACTTCATTGATGACCTCCACCTTGATTCCATTTTTATTTGGAACAACAATCTTTGCATTCCTAATATAATTTTGAATTTCCTTAATTTCCTCTAAGGTATCTCCTTTACGAGTACCCTCATAAGATTGTGTGGAAGCTTTTCTAATACTTTCTTCAAAGGCCATTTTTTCACCAAAATAAAATTGAAATTAATAAAACTGAAACTTTAAAAAAAAATTAAATAAAATCTGATAAAGCCAATATCAAAAATCATTGGATTTTATCAAGATCTTAAGCATGAAGCTGAACTTCAAGACCTAAATCCTCTACTACGGAAATCACTTCATGCAAATTGCCGTATTCCGGATTTCCAACTCCTTTTACAACCAAAGGATAATCCTCTGGAATTACAGTTGCAAGATTATTGGCTCCTGCAAGCAAAGGAAGTTCCACATTTTCAGGACCGATGGTCGGTGTTGGAACGGTAATCCTGATTCTTGGATACATAATTCTGGTAATTGCAATTGTCTTTAACTGCTCTTCAATTGAACATGGAGGATGATTTTCCATTGGTGTGTCCACATAAGGATTGAAGCCCATTATAGGTATTTCCTCTAAAGTCTCAAAGGTTCCCAAGAACATTAAGTGGTCAACCCTATCCTCATAGGATTCACCAAGACCAATCAATAGTCCAGAAGACAATCCAATTCCTGCATCTGATACCATCTGACAAATGTTGATACGGTCTGATAATTTTTCACCAGGCTTTACGAAATTGAAAACATCCTCATTGATGGTTTCTAAATTACAGCAAACAGTATCGGCATTGCATTTCTTTAATTCATCCACTGCTTCTTGAGTTAAGTCAGCACCTACATTAACCAAGATTTCAAGTGAAGTTTCACCTTTTACTATTCTTGCAGCATTAACTGCCTGCTTGCCTTTATAGCCATGTCCTCCAGAACAGCTTATTCTAGGAATGCCTGATTTCTCAACGCAGAATGCTGCCTGACGAATTTCCTCATCAGACTTATAGAATGCATTATAATATCCTATTGAGGAAGTTTTTGCAGCAAACCCGCAATACTTACATCTTGGTTGAACTTGACATTTATTTGTAAGATGAATTGTTGAAGTTAATTTGATCACATCGGAACACTCATTACGAATGTCACATGCAATTTTACATAATTTCCTTAGATTTTCCTCATCATCTATTTCAAATAATTGAATTAACTCATTTTTACTTAATTTTTCTCTATTTTCAGCTTTTTCTAAGATAAATTCTATCAAGTTAACACCTTAACTAGTTTATAAAATAATTAATTAGAATAATTAATTTAAATAATTAAATAAAATAATTAGATTAACATT
>NZ_JAZNIB010000121.1:0-5128 GCF_045577275.1 Methanobrevibacter sp. | reverse complement strand
ATCTCCTAAAAGAATCATTGATTGGAGAAAACCCTATCATCAAAGACAAGCCAGAATTAAACGAAGTGTTATTCAAGCTTATGGATATGGTTGGTGACTCATCAATTATCGCAGATATTGAAGAGCTCGTATCACCTTACGAAGAAACCAAAGAAGCTCTTGAAGAATTCAAAGAGCTTGTAAAAACCCTTGAAAGTTTCCAAGTGTTCAATTACAAACTCAATCTTGGAGTGGCAAGAGGACTTGACTACTATACTGGAATAGTGTTTGAGGTATATGTGGAAGGGCTTGGTGCACAAAAGCAAGTGTGTGGTGGAGGAACATACAATCTAGTTAAATTATTCGGTGGAGAAGACGTTGTCTCTACAGGATTCGCATTAGGATTTGACAGATTGATGAATGCAATTGAAGAATTGAACGGCAAAGTGGAACTTGAACCTATTGTAAGCACATATGTAGCAGCTATTTCAGACTCTACTAGACACGATGCATTCAATATTGCTCAAACTCTAAGAAAAGCAGACATTCCAACTGAAGTGGACTTGTCCAGAAAGAAATTCAAGAAGATCTTGGCTTATGCTAATAAGATTGATGTTAAATACACTGTTCTTGTAGGAGAACGTGACCTTGAAGAAGGAAAAGTCACTGTAAAGGATATGTTATCTGGAGAACAGGAATTAGTCGATATTGACAAAGTAGTCGATTACATTAAAGATAAATTATACAATTAATCATTAATTTTTAATTTTAATTTTTATTTTATAATAAAGGTGTGACAATGGAATTAAATTTCAGACTCAATATGGGTGGAGAAGACTTAGTGATAGGAATTGCACAAGACTATGAAACTAATGAGGTTTTAATGGTGGCTTTCATGAACAAGGAAGCTGTAGAGCAAACCTTAAAGACCAAAAAGGCTCATTACTACTCCACTTCTAGACAAAAGCAATGGCTAAAGGGAGAAAGCTCTGGAAATGTTCAAACCGTTAAGGAAATGTACATTGACTGTGATGCAGATGCAATCATAATGAAGGTTGAACAGATCGGTGCAGCATGCCACGAAGGATACAGGTCTTGCTTCTTTAGGCAATTGGACATTGATAAGGAGAATATTGAAATTGACAATCTTACAGATGACGACGTTAAAGTCATTTCCGAAAGATTGTTTGATCCAAAGGAAATGTACGGATAAATATTTAATGGATTATCAAAAACCTCAAAAGGAGGTGAAATAATGGATTATGATTACAACAGCGAATACAATGATGAAGATGATTACGATGAGATAAGAAGGATCGTGCCGGATACAAGTGCAATCATAGAAGGCAATGTAGAAAAAATAATAAAAGAAAAAGGATTGAACTATCCTGAAATCATCATACCAGAAGCTGTAATCGCAGAACTCGAACATCAAGCTAACAATCAAAGGCCAACTGGAATCAGAGGTCTTGAAAATGTAAAGAAACTTCAGGATTTAGCTGAAATAGGTGCAATAGCCATAAGGATAACCGGCAGAAGGCCAACCAAATTTGAAAAGGACAATGCAAAGCTTGGAGAAATAGACGGATTAATCAGAGATGTTGCAAAAGATGAACTTGCACTACTATTAACAAGCGATAAGATCCAAGCAAAGACTGCTGAAGCACAAGGAATACCTACAATCTACTATGCACAGGAATACAAAGGTGCAATAGATTTGAAAATATCCAAATTCTTTGATGAAGACACAATGAGCGTTCATTTGAAGGAAAATGTTGTTCCAATGGCTAAAAAGGGAAAGCCAGGACACATTGAACTTGTAAAGCTCGCAGATGAGGAATTCACATACAAGCAATTGGAAGCAATTGCAGAGGAAATCCTTGAAAAGGAAAGATACGATCCTAAAACATATTTGGAAGTTGACAAGCAAGGAGCTATTGTAGTCCAATCAAGAGACCTTAGAATATCAATAGCAAGACCTCCTTTCTCAGAAGCACTTGAAATAACTGCAGTTAGACCAGTTGCTGAAGTCTCACTTGACCAGTACCACTTATCAAGTCAATTGATTGAAAGATTGACAAACAGTGCAAGGGGAATACTTATTTCAGGTTCACCTGGAGCAGGTAAAAGTACATTTGCACAGGCAATAGCTAAATTCTATGATGAAGAATTGAACAAAGTGGTCAAGACTATGGAATCTCCAAGAGACTTACAGGTTGGAGACACAATCACCCAATATGCTCCTCTTGAAGGGGATATGGAGAACACTGCAGACATATTGCTATTAGTCAGACCTGACTTCACCATTTACGATGAGCTTAGAAAGAACCATGACTTCAAGATATTTGCAGACATGCGTCTTGCAGGTGTGGGGATGATTGGTGTTGTTCATGCAACAAGACCTATAGATGCAATTCAAAGGATTGCAAGCAGAGTTGACCTAGGTACAATCCCATCAATCGTAGACACTACAATCTATATTGAAGATGGTGAAATATCTGCTATCTATGAAAACAAGCTCACAGTAAAGGTTCCGAGTGGAATGGAAGAAAGAGACCTTGCAAGACCTGTAATTGAAGTGAGAGACTTTGAAACAGGAACCTTAGTCAATGAGATTTACACTTATGGAGAACAAACCATTGTAATGGATATTGGAATGGTTGAACAGTCCAAAAAGGCAAAAATGGAAAAGGAGAAAACTCCAGTCCAATTGATTGCAGAACGTGAAATCCTAAGGACCATGAAAAGAATAGCGCCTAAGGCAGCTATTGAAGTGAGCATGGAAAACGACAGAAGAGTGAACATTTACATCACTGAAAAGTACATTCCAAAAATCATAGGAAAAGGTGGCAAAAGGATTGCTGAACTTGAAGAGGATATTGGAATTAGCATGAATGTTGAACCTCTTGAAAAGGCACCTGACAGCTTTGCAGAAAGACTTTCAAAAAGATCCAAAAAGTCCAAATCCAAAAAGGATAAGAAAGACAAGCATAAAAAGTCTAAAAAGTCCCAATTGAAAGAGTATAATGATAATATAGATGATTACATTATCGATGAGGGCAAAAAGGATTACAGCAATGACAATTACTTTGACTTAAATGAAGATTCAGATGACTACGATGAGGATTATGAAGAAGGAGAAACATCTGAATTCTACTATGAAGTCTTTGAACTCTTTCCCGAAATAAGAAAGGACCATCTTGTATTGCCTATTGGCAAGAAATATGTCGGATGTGCCTTTGACATTCTATTAGAGGACAAATACCTCTTTACAGCAACTGTTGGAAAAAGAGGTTATGTAAAGCTTCATAAGAACCTTGACTTGACTGATGAAATCATAGAGGGTATAGATAAAGGCTTAAGGGTTGTTGCAAGAGTTAGAGATTAATAAAATAAGAGGCAAGCAGATGAAATTAGGAGCTTCAGTATTCCCAAGAAAGATAATACCTATAGAAGAGTCATTGGACTACTTCGAATCAAACAGGCATATTGACTATATGGAACTGTTTCATGACTATCCTAACAGGGATATGAATGACGAGAAAGACCTGATAGATAAAATGAACTCTTATAACTTGAAATATACAGTTCATGCTCCATTTATAGAAGTGAATCCTGCCTCTGTCAATCCCGCTCTTTCAAAAGCAGCAATTGAAGAGATAAAAAGATCAATAGACCTTGCAAACACTCTTGACATCGATATAGTTGTAATTCATCCAGGAAGAAGCATATTCAATAATGACAAGGAATACATGAAAGAAGTTTATGCCATAGCAGAAAAGAACCTGAAGACCATTGGTGAATATGCTAAGGACAATGGAGTGCAAACCTGCATTGAGAACCATCCAAGACTAAGAGGATTCATGTATCAGGACATCAATCAACTCCATGACTCTCTGGAGAGAACTGATTTGCCTATGACATTGGATATAGGCCATGCATATACTGCAGGATTTACTGTAGATGATATATATTTTGATAACATAAAGCATATCCATATCCATGACAATGATGGCGTTCATGACTCCCATCTTCCTTTAGGAGATGGAATAATAGACTTTAAGAAGTTCTTTGAAATATTCTCCAAAAACAAATATGATGGAATCTACAATTTAGAATTGAGTTCAAAGGAATACATTGAAAAGAGCATTGAATACTTGAAAAGCTTAAAATTGATTTAATGTTTAGAAAATAAATCTTATAAAATAATTAAAACTGAAAAAAAACAATAATTGAGGTTAAAATATGAAAATAGGAGCTTCAATGTTAGCAACAGAAGACAGAACAATGGAAGAGGCTTTAGAATACTTCGATAGCAATAAGTATATCGATTATGTGGAAATAGTGCATGATTACCCTTACAGAGAAATTAATGATGATGGCGAATTAATAGACCTCATAAACTCATATGACTTGAAGTATACAGTTCATGCCCCATTTATTGACATCAATATCGCTTCATTGAATCCATCAATCGCAGATTTTTCCGTTAATGAAATAGAAAGATCAATCGACCTTGCAAACATGATTGACAGCAATCTTGTTGTTGTTCATCCAGGAATTCTTGGATTCCATGGAAGAGGAAGGGAAGATTTGGTCTATCAAATATCAGAGGATCATCTTAAAGTCGTTGGTGACTATGCAAAGGACAGGGGAGTTGATGCCTGCATTGAAAATCTGCCAAACATTACTGACTTCATGTTCATGGATGTGAATCAACTTAATGATACATTAGTCAAACTTGAGCTTCCTATGACTATGGATATAGGCCATGCCCATACAAATGGCTTCACTCCAGAGGAAATTTACTTCGACTCAATTAAACACATACATGTGCACGATAATCCAGGTGATGATGACTCACACCTTGCATTAGGTGATGGGACTTTTGATGTAAATGGATTCTTTGATGTATTTACTAAGAAAAAGTATGATGGCATCTACATGTTAGAGTTAGTTTCTACAGATTTTGTAGAAAAAAGTTTAGAATATATGAAAAATTTAGGATTGATTTAAAAAAAACTTAAAAAAATTAATTATACAAATTAGCATATATGAAAAATAAGAAAATAAATTATAATTATAATTACAAAAATTACAGAAATACATAAAACAAAAAAAAAGGTTAGAATATGTGGAATGAAGAAAT
>NZ_JAZNIB010000120.1:0-1744 GCF_045577275.1 Methanobrevibacter sp. | reverse complement strand
ATAGTATAAACAGATAAAAAATAAAAAAGATTAGTTTTCATTAAAAAAAAATAGTATTAATAGATAAAAAATAAAAAAGATTAGTTTTCATTAAAAAAAAATAGTATTAATAGATAAAAAATAAAAAAGATTAGTTTTCATTATTTTTTGGTTTGATTCTAGTTAAAACAATACTGGAAACCAATACTCCAACAATAATGATAACGTCAACAATTATCTCAAAGAGTGCTGAACTCATGAATAAGTCATATATTCCATAAATCCAGATTGCAAATATTAATATTGGCAATAGGTATTTGATGATGAATTTCCATGTTTTACCTACCTTCAAATGTCCATGTTCATTTAATATAGGAATAATATTATCCAAGTTATAGAACCAAGCGAATATTACACATTGAACAGCAATCAAAAGCAAAATACCGAACTGATTTACAAAGGTATCAATGATTCCAATCAAATAACTGCTGATTCCAGTTGTCAATAGAATTGAGAAGCAACATCCAATAATTGATAAGATGGTAGCTGTTTTGGAACGGCTGAAATTGAATTTGGAACTTGTAGAAGACAGCATCGGTTCAAAGAATCCTAAAGCGGATGTGATTCCTGCAAACAATATTGCAAGGAAAAATAGTGGAGCCAATACCCTTCCAACAGGACCCATGATATTAAAGATCATTGGGAATACTACAAATACAAGACTGGTACCTTCTGAAACCAATTTGCTCATTGCCATACCGGAATGCAATGCCATGAATCCGAGAATTGAGAATACTCCAAATGCAGTGAATATCTCAAAGAATGAATTTGCTGCAACTACAACCAATACATTATCAGTCAATCTTGAATTTTCAGGCAAATAGCTTGCATATGTAAGTGCAATAGCCTGACCCATACTCAAGGAAAAGATGATTTGACCACATGCAGCAAGCCAAATGTTAATATCCAAAAGCATTTTCCAATTAGGTCTAAGCAAGGCGTCAATACCTATCATATGCCCTGGAAGAGTGATTGCATAGACTACAATGATTGCCATCATGATAAAGAGGGCAGGAATTAAGATTTTGGAGACCCTACCTATACCTTCATCAACATCCTTATGTGAAATGAACCATAGAGCAATCCATAGGAGAACAACACAGATTGTTGTATATATGAGCAAGACTCCTGCATTTGCAAAATCGGAACCTCCTCCAACGGTATTTGTAAAGAAACCTATGGTATCTGAACCCCAACTGAATGTAAAGCTTGATAGGAAATATACCATATCCCAACTAAGGATTACAAGATAATAGATTGTTACAATAAAAGCAAATAAGACCAGCATCCAAGCAACATACTCGAATCGCTTGTCTATCTTATTTAAAATCTTTGAAAAAGAGTCTTTAAAACTGAATCCAATACCATATTCAAGAATCAAAAATGGAATTCCCATAATTGCTATAGCACAGAAATAAGGAATGAAGAATGATCCTCCACCGTTGGAATATAATACATAACTAAATCGCCAAATGTTTCCAAGCCCAACTGCTGCACCAATCATAGCAAATATAAATGAAAGGGCACTATCCCATTGTAAATGTTCGCTCATAATATTGAATCCTATTAATTGTTATCTATATTTTTATTGGTAAAAATATAAAAACTTAACCAATTGAATATTATCATAATTCAAAAAAATAAATTTGTATATAATTCTAAATAAATATAAATTGTTAAAATATAATTAATGAATATTAAATTC
>NZ_JAZNIB010000119.1:0-3214 GCF_045577275.1 Methanobrevibacter sp. | reverse complement strand
TAAATTAATTGTAAAATATTTTGTAAAATATTATAAGATTAACTTATTTATAAAAATGTTTTAAAGTTTAATACAAGATTATGAACTTAATTAAAAACTAAATTTCAAAAAATTATAACATTTTGATAACATGAGAAAAGATATTATATTGGTTGTTTTAATATTGATAGCGGTTGTTAGCATAAGCGGTTGCATCAACAGTCCTATTGATAATGTAAACAATAGAATGAAAGATTTGAATACAGATATTACTGAAGGAGATACTGATTATAACTCTGCAGTCAGTTCCATAAATAATCGTGACTTTGATAGTGCAAACAGCAATGTCCAAATTGCAAAGCAAAAATTTGATGATGCTGAAGGAAAGCTTTCAGAAATCGAGGAATATGAAAACAATTTAAATGAAAGTGTTTACAAGGAATATATCGATTTGATCAAAGAAGAAGTTTCATTGAAAAAGCAAGCAAGTGACGAATTATATTTGGCTGTACAATATTATGCAAATAATGATGCATATTCAGGAAATTCATATGGTAAATCATCTAACTCCTTAATGCAAAAAGCAGTAATATTACAGGATGAAAGAAATAACCTTGTTGAAGAGAACTCCGATTTATTTAAGAAAGCGGGAATAATTTAGATTATTAGTGAGAGAGAAAAATGAAAAAATCATGTCCTAAATGTAATGGAACCGGTTCAATAGTTGTAGATTCAAAAATATGTGATAATTGTGATGGAACCGGTTATGTAGACACTTTCGAAATGAAAGGTCACTTTAAGGGAGTCAACAGTAAGGCTAAAGCTAAATTTGATTTGGATGCAGATCAAGACGTTCCATGTGAAGCATGTGATGGAAAAGGGGTTGTGGATGTAACAGAAGATTGCCCTTATTGTAATGGAACTGGAGAAATTACTGTTTGCAACACTTGTGGAAAAGCCATTGACTCTGATAAGAACTATTGTGACGAATGTTTCGAAAAGCAAGAAGAAGAGAAGAAGAAAAAACAATTGGAAAGAGAGAAAAATCCGGAAAAAGTAGTGGTTGAATCAGATATTTCCGGAAAGGAAATTGTTTATGAATTGGATGGATTATGTGAAATGAGTGATTTGGAACTTAATTCCATCTATAGAGGTAAAGTTACAAGAGTGGAAAGATACGGTCTTTTTGTAAGTCTTAACAATCAAGTTTGGGGATTGATGAGAACACGTAATGCCCACAATAAAGTAGGAGACTATGTATTTGTAAGAATCACACAAATAAAGGAAAGAAAACGTGAAGTGGATATGGCTCCTGCAAGTGTCTTCAAAGGGGAATACGTAATCAAAAAAGTCAAGAAACACATAGAAAGAACAAAGATTGCTACTCTTGATGAATCCTCATTGAATAGTGTTGTTAAGATCCATGGAGAAGTTATACAAATCCAACAAACATCTGGACCTACCATATTTACAATTACCGATGAAACAGCAATTACTTGGGCTGCAGCATTCAATGAACCAGGAGTTAGAATGTATCCTGAAATTGATATAGGTGACATCGTCGAAGTGATTGGTGAAGTTAATACTCATAATGGTGAAATTCAAATAGAATCCAGCAGCATTGAAGAATTGAAAGGTGAAGAAGCTCGCAAGATGAGAGAATTCATCGATATTGCATTGGATAAAAAGGCAGAGCCTGAAGAAGTTGATTTCTTAATCCAAAGCCCTGTATTGGATAGATTGAAACCTAAGATGAGAGAAGCTGCAAAAGTTATCAGAAGAGCTATCTTAGATGGAAGATCCATATTGGTAAGGCACCACGCAGATGCAGATGGTATCTGTGCAGGTGTGGCTATGGAAAAGGCAGTTATCCCTTATTTGAAAGCGAATAATCCAGATAGTGATGCTGAATATCACTACTTCAAACGTTCTCCAAGTAAGGCTCCTTTCTATGAATTGGAAGATGTTGTAAAGGACTTGTCCTTTGCATTGGAGGATTTGGATAGGCACGGCCAAAAATTGCCATTGATTGTGCTCTTGGATAACGGTTCTACCGAGGAAGACATTGTGGCTTTGATGCAAGCAAAAATCTATGACATTGAAATCGTAGTCATTGACCACCACTTCCCAGGAGAATTGATTACAAAAACCTTAAGAAGCGGTGAAACAGTTGATGGAAGCGTAGAATGCAATAGTGAAGACATCATTGCAGGTACAGTAGCAGTTGATGAATATGTTGACACTCACGTTAACCCATATCTTGTTGGAGGAGACTCCCAAATCACTGCTGGAGCACTTGCAACTGAAGTTGCTCATATCATCAATCCAGACGTGAAAGATTTGGTAAAGCATTTGCCAGCAGTTGCTGTATTGGGAGACCGTGCAGAAGCTGATGAAGTGGAACAATATGTCAAACTTGCTTCAGAAAAAGGTTATGATAGAGAGCAATTGAAGAAAATCGCTGAATGTATCGATTTTGAAGCATACTTCCTCAGATTCATGAATGGTAGAGGTATCATTGACACCATCTTAGGTGTAGATAATATAGATAAGCATCCTAAAATGGTTGAAGCATTATACAAGGAATATCTAAAACGTGTAGATACTCAAATGAAAGCCGCTTTACCTAACATAAAAAGAGTCCAATTGGATAATGGAATCTACTTCAATGTATTGGATGTTGAAAAATATGCTCATAAGTTCACATTCCCTGCTCCTGGAAAAACCTGTGGATTTGTCCATGACAAGATTGTTAAGGAACTTGGTGAAGACAAACCTATCATCACTCTTGGACATGGCCCAGACTTTGGAGTATTAAGAGCAACTGATACTGTTCATCAGTTATTTGGATTCAATGTAAACAATATAGTCATTAGTCTTGCAGATAAGATCCCTCAAGCAGGTATTGATGGTGGAGGTCACGAATGTGCAGGATCAATAAAATATATTGAAGGTCTTGGTAAGGAAGTCTTGAATCAACTTCTTAATGAAGTTCAAAACATGACCAAAGAATAAGATCTTAAAAAATTAATTAATTAAATTTTTAAAATAATTTGTGATGAATTTTTATTGATGGAATAATTTATAAAAAATTTTTCATAAAATTATTTTTTTACTTTTACTATTTTTGAAAAAATAAATTCTAAAAAAAAATATTTTTAACTTTTTCTAATTTTTGAAAAAATAAATTTTTTAAAAAAAATATTTTTTCACTTTTTTACTTTACTAAATAATT
>NZ_JAZNIB010000118.1:0-10057 GCF_045577275.1 Methanobrevibacter sp. | reverse complement strand
AGTTAAATTAAATAAAATATTCTTACGTGTTTAATTAGGTCCCGAATGAATTTAAAAACATTAAAATCCGACTTAATATTAATTCTAATCTTTTAAATTCAAAATATATGAAAATTGCATATATTTTAACTATTTATAATTTTTTATTTTCATTATATTTAAATATTGGGTAAAAATAGGGGGCTTTTTCAAAAACTTATCAAAAAACCCATTTACCTCCATCATATATAATCTGATGTCAAAAAATCTATGATGTTTCTGTGTTTTAATCCGCTTCCTGAAAAATCAAGTTTGTCCATGCTCAAAACATATTTGTCAAAGTTATCGTCGATTTTTGCAAGAGCGGAAAATTCCCTTTCAATTGTCTTATCATTCTCCAGCTTATATGTTACTTGGATGTAAATCTTTTCCTTAGCTTTTGTGCAGACGAAATCTATTTCCTTGTCATTGATCAATCCTATTTTTACATCATATCCTCTTCTGAGAAGTTCAATAAACACTATATTTTCAAGGATAGATCCCATGTTTTCCATTTCACCATATTTTGCTTGGTAGAACCCATGGTCGGCCAGAAAGTACTTTTCATTGTGCTTCAGCACTTTCTTCCCTTTTATGTCTTCCCTTTGCGCTTGATATATGAAGCATGCATTCTTGGCATATAACAGATAATCAAGTATTGTATCCTTTGATATTTTCCTTCCCTCATGCTTTATGTATTTGACTATGCTTCCTGCAGAGAAATTTTTTCCAATGTTCATTATTACATAATCAAGTATTCTGTTCAGCATATCCGTGTTTCTGATATTGTGCCTTGTGATAATGTCCTTTAGGAGTATTGTATTGTATATGTCCCCCAAATATGAGTACTTGTCTTCTGCTGCAACCTGCTGTATAGGAGGCATTCCACCATATTCAACATACTCCTCAAACAGCTCCTCCAAGTCGACAATATCCGTCTTTTCCATTTCCTTTTTGTATTGTATGAATTCGGCAAATGAAAAGGGGTATATGTTTATTTGATAGTATCTTCCGGAGATTAGCGTTGCCATTTCACCCGACAGCAGCTCTGAATTGGAACCTGTGATGTAAATGTCACAGTCAAGGTCTACCCTGTAGGCGTTTATGCTTTTTTCCCAGTTTTTTACGTTTTGTATCTCATCAAATAGCAGATAGATCTTGCCCTTTGTGTTTTTAGTTAGGCCCATGATCAATTCATCAAGCTGCTTGAAGTTTTCTATTTTGTTGTATTTCAGGGATTCAAATGAGATCAAGAATATGTTTTCCTCATTTATTCCACGGCTTTTCAGTTCTTCCTGTATGCTTTTTAATAGATATGTCTTGCCGCTTCTTCTAACGCCAATTATGATTTTGACAGGTTCCTTATCAATTAATCTTTCAATCTGATTTAAGTATAATGTTCTCTTGATCATTATTTTCACCAAGACCTTTCTTTATATGAAATCTTGTATTTTAAAATATATAAATTTGTCGATTATAATCGACAATAATGATAATTATCATATAAACATCGAATACAATCGACAATAATGGCAATTTTTATACAAATATCAAATATAGCCGACAATATGATGTAATGGAAATTACATTATAATGTGAAAAACACACATTGCATTAGCTAATGAAAAAAGTGGTTCATTGACTGTAAAAAGAATATGAAAAACATCACTTTAAATAAGGATTATCTTTTAATCCATTATAAAGATTTATCAAGGGCAAAATTGTGCAAAAACACAATTGTGATTTAAAAAAAAGTGAAAAAAAGAATAAGGAAAGAATAAGTTAGTTTTAATCATGATGAGCTTGCCCGTTTTGGGGTCCTTAATTATTTTCTGCAGATTTTAGTTCCATTTACTTTCATGCCCTGCAATGCCTTTGCAATTGCCCCTTCCTCATTTGCATTGATTATTTCAGAGTTTATTCCATAATCTGCTAAGTCTAGAAGCTCTTTTACCTTGCCAACCATACCACCAGTTACATCAACATTGGTAGTGGATTCCAAGAACTTAATGTCTTCAATGGAGTTCACTTCATCAATATGAACAGCATCATCATGAGTTTTAGGGTTTTTGGTATAAACTCCTGCAACATCAGTTCCAAGGACAATCCTATCTGATTTTAGGAATTTTGCAATGTATTGGAGCACTTGATCTCCAGAAATGACTGCTATCTTCACTTCATCATCAATAACCACATCTCCAAAGAGAACAGGCACAAATCCTTCCCTAAGATATGTCTTTATTAAGTTCAAGTCAAAGTCATAGATTCTCTTATTGTGTGAAGTTATAATGGAAGATGGAGGTATTGCAATAACTGGAATGCCATGTTCAATCAAGGATTCACAGATGATTGAATTCAATTTCTTGACCTCATTTTGAACTTCAGCAAATCCGATTCTCTTTTCAAGGTAATCCTTCATTTCAAATGGCTCTCCAATCTTATACTTCTTAGCTGGAGGGTGACCAAAGGATCCTGCTCCATGAACAATCACAAGACCGTCTATCAAGTCATTGCTGATTTCCTCAGCGTATAATGATTGTCTGATTTCATCTGCAATACGATTTAAATTCTCATAATCAACCTTAGGTTCTGCTGAATCCTTTTCAGTTAATATGCTTCCACCAATCTTTAAAATAATCATAAAATCACACTATTAAATAAAAATAATATATAAAATAAATTTAA
This sequence comes from Methanobrevibacter sp., assembly GCF_045577275.1. GTDB lineage: Archaea > Methanobacteriota > Methanobacteria > Methanobacteriales > Methanobacteriaceae > Methanobrevibacter. The sequence continues at coordinate 7,354 of NZ_JAZNIB010000118.1, read as the reverse complement.
AATAAATCTGAAAAATGAAAAAAATTAACAGTTGTCATTGCAATCACAAAATCTAAGGTAAAGGAGGAGCCCTCCTATTTACCAAAACACCATCCTTTGAGAACTTGACTTTAATTGTCTTGTCTTCAACATTTATTGCCTCTGCAACTTCATCTATTGTCTCTTCGCTACATAAGGAAATTATGCTTCCTCCACCACCGGAACCGGTGATTTTGGATGCTAAAGCGCCATTGTCACGAGCGGTATAGATCATTCTTGACAGTTCATAGGTATTTACACCTAAAGAGTCAAGCAATCCTTGATTCAAATTCATGAGTTCAGCTATCCTTTCAACATCATTCTTTATGATTGCAACTCTTGCCTCATTTGCTATCTTACCCATTGTAGAGATTATTGGGTTGACCAATTCAGGATAAGTTTCCTTTAATGTCTTTACATTCTTGACCATTTTGGCAGTGTTTCCATACTTATTTGTGAATCCTACAACAAATGGCGCATCTAAATGATTGTCAAAACGGACTATTCTCTTTTCACGAGATAAGTAGATTAATCCTCCATATGTACTTATCAATGTATCCAAAGGACTTGCTATACCTTGAACATCCTCTTCAACGCCATGGGCTTCATGCGCAAGGGTTTCCTTATTGAATTCAACTCCATGATAATGATGCAATGCAGCAATTGTAGCTACTGTAACCGCTGCAGAAGAACCTAAACCTGAACCGATAGGCAGATTAAGGGATAGGCTCATGTCAATGTTGCTGTGATCATGGAACTTTCCCATAGCATTTAAGATATAACGGATAATGCCTGGTTTACCTCTAACCAGTGTATAAGTTCCTCTACGGGTATCCATCTTGACTTCAAAACCTAAATCATTGGACTTTAATGTGGAGTAATTATTGTTGGATTTGCGTATGCTTACTGTAGCCCTTTTATTGACTGCACCAGCAATAGCAGGTTCATCATAAACTACAGAATGTTCACCAAAAAGGATTGTTTTCCCTGGTGCAGAAGCTACTGATATATGTCTCATATTATAATTCTCCTAATTTTTTTTAATTAATCCAATAATCGATTTTGAAATTCTTTTTTTATTATGTAAAAATTAATATATTTATAAATTTATCTTAAATAGTATAAAAACTATACTATAGATTATGGCAAAAATGATTGAAGAGAAGGAATGCTACAATTGCAAATATTTGGAATTTGATTTGGATTTATGCACCCAATTCTTCTGCAAATATCATGAAAAGCTGATCAAACAGGATGACTGTTGCGAAAATTGGATGAAAAAGTGAGCAATACCAATATATCAAAAAAGAATAAGTTAGAAAAAAGTTTATATATTTAAGGATATAAGTAATTTTATGTTGAAATTTACAAAAAGGGAAGCAACAGAGTTAATGATTGCGTTGATTGTGCTTTCATTTTGTTTTGCAATATCAACCGTTAAAATAGATATCCATGGAATTTTATCACTTTTACCGATAGTCATTATAGGTGTGGCTACCGGAACCATATTGCATGAGGTCGGGCACAAGTTCATGGCAATGAGATATGGTTACCAGTCAGAATTTAAATTATGGCCTATAGGATTGTTGATTGGATTTGCAACTGCATTTCTTGGCTTTGTATTTGCAGTGCCAGGTACAGCCAATCTTGATACAGAAGATTTAAGCGATGAAATGAATGGTAAAATCAAGATTGCAGGACCTTTGACCAATATTGTGCTTGCATTCATATTCATATTGATTGCAGCTTTAATATACCCTTTTTCATTGCACTCACAAACCATTCATTTGATATATCTAATCTGTACAGTAGGTTTCTCTGTAAATAGCTTTTTGGCAACATTTAACTTAATACCAATCTATAGTTTTGATGGCACTGCTGTCTTAAAGTGGAGCATTGGATTTTGGGCCATCGCATTTGCTATTGGTGCAATTATGATGCTAACATCAATGACAATAGGTGCAGAAAATATGGTGCTGATGATTATTGGATTAACTTAAAAAAGAATATGGTTCTAATGATTATTAGATTAACTTAAAAAAGAATAAGGAGATAAATCATGAAAGTTTTACTTATAAATGGAAGTCCTCATAAGGAAGGCTGTACATTTACAGCATTATCAGAAATTAAAGACCAATTGGAAAAGGAAGGAATCGACAGCGAAATCTTCTGGATTGGAAATAAACCTGTTAGAGGTTGTATAGCTTGTGGAAAATGTGGAGAGTTGGAAAAATGTGCATTTGATGATGATGTCGCCAATGAAATAATAGACAAGATCCTTGAATCTGATGGCCTCATAATAGGCTCACCTGTTTATTATGCAGGCCCTAATGGAGCATTATGTGCTATACTTGATAGGGTCTTCTATTCAGCAAGTTCCAAATTCTCATTTAAGCCTGGTGCATCAGTTGTAAGTTGCCGTAGAGGCGGTTCAACAGCAAGCTTTGATAGATTAAACAAGTATTTCACAATTTCCAATATGCCTCTTGTAGCATCTAAATATTGGAATATGGTTCATGGAAACAGCCCTGAAGAAGTAAAACAAGATTTAGAAGGGCTTCACACCATGAGAACCTTGGCAAGAAATATGGCTTGGCTCTTGAAATCCATTGAAGGCAAGGATTTGCCTGAGCAAGAAGAAAAAGTGTTTACTAATTTCATAAGATAATTAGCAATCTAAAAAAAAAAATATTTTAGAAAAGAAATTTTAATTTCTTTCCTAATTTCTTTTATCTATTTTTTATTCCTTTCTATAACTTCTATCTTATATCCATCTGGGTCAGTGAGAAAATAGTATTTTTCACTGTCGTCTTCATATAAGCTTTTTAAAGGACCAACTTCATATCCTGCTTTTATATGCTCCTCCCTAACCGCTTCAATGTTCTTTACAAGAACTGCAAGATGTCCGTATCCTGTACCTATCTCATAAGGAACTTCAGGGTCATAATTATATGTAAGCTCCAATTCAAAATCTGATTGGCCATCAGTCAAATAGACCAAAGTGAATTTACCTTCGGGCTTATCCACTCTCCTATTCTCTTTCATTCCCAATGCTTCATCATAAAACTTCAATGAACGTTCAAGGTCAAAGACTCTAATCATTTCATGTATCATCATACAATTTACCATGATATCACCTTATTATAATTTAATTTGAGCATATAAGAACTTTTCCATATTTTTTTTATATTGTACAATTTTATATGAGAAAAGTGGATTTGAATTAAAAATATTGAAATTTATTAGTAGTTTGTTTATATGATTGAAAAAAAGAAATGGAAAAAATAAAAAATAAAATAATAAAAAAAATAAAAGAAATCAAGCTAATGATTGATCAATACCATACACCAGAACCATATCCAACTACAGATGCATAATCTAAAGTTATGTCACCACTTGTTGAATGTTGCAGGAGTTCAAAGTTCTTTTGACCTAATTTTTTGGAAAATTCCATACTTACCATAGTTGGACCGTATCCACATATACTAATTTGTTCTTTTTTGACAACTTGATAGAGCCCTTCAGTATTTGCATTGAACACTTCATTAAACACAAGGTTGTCATGTTCAATGGTCTTTTCCTGAGACTTAAAATGAGATAAATCAGTACTATCAATCAAAGTGATTTTTCTTCCCAAGTTTTGGCTAGATTCATGGATGGAATTTGCCAAATCTTTAGATGCTTCAACTGATTGATCCATCATGCAGATTGGAACTATCTTGAAAAAGCTGTCAAAGTACTTTAGGAATGGAAGCTGAACTTCACAGCTATGTTCATTTAAGTGTGCATTGAAATCAGCTTTAGCAAAATTAGAGTTTTTGATGATTTCATCTGCAAGTTCATTGTCTACATCACAGACTCCATTTGGAACTACCCAAGAGCCTTCATTGTATACTGAAACGTCTGCTCCATATCCTGTATGGTTAGGACAAAGGATTACAAAGGTTTCTGGATAACCGTCTTGGACTAATTTTGAGTAGGCATGAGCAGCAGTTGGGCCAGAATAGACATAACCTGCATGAGGAACCATAATTGCATTTACCTTCTTTTCCTTATTGATTCTGGATAATTTAGGTACAACGCCCGGACCTAACCTATGTTTAAAACAGTCTTCAATTGATTCATTTAAGTATTTGACATTACCTTTGTAAAATTTATCAGCAACTATAGGTTCTCTAATCATATTCTCACACATTTTTAATTTTTAATCATTTAAAATTTTTAGAATTAATTAATAATTTAATTAACTTAATATAAAAAATTTATTTAATTTTTTTAAAAATAGAATTTGTGAAAATAGGTTAAAAATAGAATAAAAATAAAAATAGAACAAAAAATAGTTTAAAAATAAAAAATAGAATAAAAGAGTTAATTAATTAAAATAATTAATTAACCTAGAATTTTAATTCAAAGTCAGAAGATTCAATGTCTAAATCTTCGTCTTCGCCAAGAATTCCTCTTTCTCTTAAGATTTGTCTTGCAAGTAACCAGTAGATTAAAGCAATAGCTTTTCTACCTTTGTTGTTAGATGGAACACAAATATCTACGTTAGCAAGTAAGTTTTCAGAATCGCATAAACCTACTACAGGAAGTCCGTTTTGTTTGGATTCTAAAATTGCTTGAGAGTCGGATCTTGGGTCAGTTACAACAATTACTTTAGGTTCGATGAATTTAGCGTATTGTGGGTTGGTTAAGGTACCTGGGATGAATCTACCAGGGATGGTTTTACAACCAGTGATTTCACCGAATTTCTTAACTGGAGCTTGACCGTATTGACGGGTAGCTACTACTAAAATGTCATCTGGGTCGTATTTTGCTAAGAATTTAGCAACAGCTCTGATTCTTTCATCAGTTTTACGAACGTCTAAGACATATAAACCATCGGATCTTACACGGAAAATGTATTTTTCCATGTCACTAGTTTTTTGTTGGGTACCAATGTGTAACCCAGCAGCTAAATACTTTTCTAAAGGGATTAATAAATCTGACACTTTATCACCTTATAATATAAAAAATTTTTTAATTTAATAAATTGTTAATAGCATAATAGTCATTCAATATCTTAATGACTTTATTTTTTTAATTAAATTATTAAAAAATAAGATAAGAATTCTAATAAAATCCATTGGACCTTATTGAATTCTTGTCTTGAAAATCAACAAATTTATTCATCTTTGATAGTAATGCAGTCGTTAGGACACATGTCGACACATACTTCACATAAAGTACATTCGTCTTCATGATCAGTTACGATTTTGTCTCCGTCTAAGGAAAAGATTTCCATAGGACACATATCTACACATTCACCACATTCTGCATTTTCACATTTGCTTGCATCAATAATAACAGTTGACATTTTTACACCATTTTCTTCTAAATTTTTATTAATTAATAATTTAATCAATAAACTTGAATAAATACTACAATCCCAGTTTATTAAGCCTATTAATTAATTACATAAATAATCTTTTTCAACATTTTATTTACTATTAAAAAGATTTAATTTAATAGTTAATAAATTTAACTACATATTAAAGTAAATTTCGCTCAAAATTTACTGTAATCATGATTTTGAACTTTAATTGAGATAAAATTTCTAATATAAATTAGCCATTCTCGGATTGGAGATTTCATCCTCAATTCTAATGAGTTCATTCAATTTAGCTATTCTTTCTCCACCTATTGCACCGGTCTTTATCATAGGAGCGCCAAATGCAATTGCCAAGTGAGCAATGGTCTCATCACAGGTCTCACCTGATCTGTGGGAAACGACAGGCATTACGCCATTTTCTTTAGCTAATCTTACTGTTTCATAAGTATCAGTTAAAGTGCCTATTTGATTCGGTTTGATGATGATTGCATTTGCAGCATTCATTTCGATTCCTTTAGCCAACAATTCACTGTTGGTTACGAATAGGTCATCACCACAAATGCGGCATTTGCTGCCGACTTTTGAAGTGAGCTCTGCAAATCCTTCAAAATCCCTTTCATCAAAAGGATCTTCAACATAGAACATATGATAAGTATCAATCAAGTCTTTCACATAGTCAACTTGGTCTCCAGAATCTCTTTTAAGACCGTCTTGACCATATACGTACTTGCCTTCTTCTTCACTCCAGAATTCAGATGAAGCCATATCCAAACCAGGCTTAATAATGAAGCCAAGTTCATCACTAACCTCTTCACAAGCTTGAGCTTGAATCTCCAAAGCCTGATCGTTGGTAATGTTTGGAATCCATCCTCCTTCATCACCTTTTCCACCGGTAAAGCTAGGGTCCTTTTTAGATATGAGTTCCCTTAATCTTTTATGGACTTCAACATTAGCAAAAACCGCTTCTGTTATGTCCCCTGCTCCAACAGGAACAACCAAGAACTCTTGGATATCAGGTGCGTTAGGACCTGCATGTGCACCGCCGTTCATCATATTACCTAATGGATAAGGTATCTCTTTTACGAAATTTCCGCCTAGGAAATTATAGAGCGGTAAATTATAACTCATTGCCGCTGCTTTAGCTGCAGCCATTGAAACGGCTACAGTGGTGTTACCGCCAATTGCAGATAAGTTGTCGGTTCCATCGATTTCCTTTAGAACCTCATCAATATCTTCAATGTCCTCAGCAGCCATACCAATAAGTTCAGAGGAAATTAAATCTTCAACCTCAGTGATTACTTGACTAACTCCCCCTTCAGGGAAGGAAACAACTTCTCTGGAACCTGTACTTGCACCACTTGGTGCAGCAGCTCTTCCAAATCCGTTCCAAGTAATTATATCTACTTCTACAGTAGGATTTCCTCTACTATCTAAAATCTTTCTAACACGAACATCTTCGATAACGCTATCCAAAATAACACCTCAAAGCAAAAGAACGATAAAAATCATTCTTTAATTTATTCAGATATTATTAAGATAATGCAAAATAAACTAGTTTTTTAAAGATTTTCGCTAGACAAATTAATTAATGCTAATTAAGCAAATACTGATTTTGAAACCTAAAATTAACTAATTGCAATTAAATTGCCATTAATTAAACCTAGTATTCACTATTCAATTAATTACCAATGAGATTCAAAAGAATCCTTCAATTCGTCTTACCATAAAATCTATAATGGATATAAAATCATAAAAAAACTAGAAGGTTGATTTATAGATTGCATATGATATTCTTAATTTAAGAAATAAATAAATTCAATAAATTTAATAATTTTTATATAATTTATTTATAATAATATTAAGTTTTTTATTATTTAAATACTTAATCATAACTAAATGACCAAATAAATATGATCTTAATAATATTTTGCTAATTTAAGTTTAGCAACTAATTCTTTTAATTAA
>NZ_JAZNIB010000117.1:0-1699 GCF_045577275.1 Methanobrevibacter sp. | reverse complement strand
TAATAGAATTTACAAATTCTTTGAATGAATTAAGATGAATTTAATATTGAAATAGATGAAAGTAAATTTTATTAAAATTTTTTATTAATATTTCATTTAAAATTAAATAATATAAGAGGGCGTAATTATGAACAATGTATATTTATCAAAATCAAAATATTGCAGATGTGTGCAATGTCAAAAGATCCTTTGGTTAGAAAAGTACAAGCCAGAGTGTGCAACACCTGAAGACAAGACAGTCATTTTTGAAAACGGACATAAAGTGGGAGAACTTGCAAAGGGATTGTTCGGAGATTATGAGGACATTCCATTTGACAAGACAATCACTCCAATGATTAAACAGACAGAAGAGCTAATGCCAAAAAAGCCAAATGTCATTACAGAAGCTTCATTTGATTATGATCACAATTTCTGCAGTGTGGATGTCCTGAAGAATGATGTCGACGGTGTGGAAATCTATGAGGTCAAGAGCTCTACAAAAGTAAAGGACATATATTTGGATGATGCTGCTTACCAATACTATGTATTGTCCAATCTTGGATACAATGTAAAGAAAGTCTGCATTGTATATGTAAACAATGAATACGTTAAAGGAGAACTTCCTGTTGAAGATGAATTGGACCAATACTTCAATATTGAGGATGTGACTGATATAGCACTCTCAAAGCAGGATGAGATTCAAAGCAATATTGATGAGATAAACAGATTCATGGAACAGTATGGCGAGGACAACGAACCTCCTACATGTCTGGAACTGAAATGCTTCAATCCTTATGATTGCGATTTCTGGCAGTACTGCACTCAAGATTTGCCAAAACCTAATGTCTTTGATGTGGCAGGAATGTGGAAAAGCAAAAAGTTCGAGAAATACAATGAAGGAAAAGTGTCTTTTGAAGATTTATTATATGAGGACTTGAATCCAAAATATATAGAGCAAGTGGATTTTGAAGTAAATGATAAGGAGCCTAAAATCAATAAGGCAGCTATTGCTAGAACTTTAAACTCCTTGGAATATCCATTGTATTTCATTGATTATGAAACATACAATCAGCCTATACCTGAAGTGGAAGGAACCAAGCCATATCAACAATTGCCTTTCCAATACTCTTTACATATCATTGAAGAGGAAGGAGCTCCAATAGAACATAAGGAATTTTTGGCGGAAGTTGATGATGAGGATTTCATAAGGACTTTTGCAGAAAGCATGATAAGCAATCTTCCTGAAGACGGAAGTGTGATTGTCTACAATAAGTCATTTGAATCAAGCGTAAACAGAAAAATAGCAGAGCTCTATCCTGACTTAGCAGATGAAATGGCTAGAATAAACCATAATATGGTGGATTTCATGGTTCCATTCAAGAATAGGGATTATTATATGAAGGAAATGGAAGGGTCCTATTCAATCAAGTATGTCTTGCCAGCTTTATACCCAGATGATCCTGAATTGAATTATGATAATTTGCCTTTGGTTCACAATGGTGGAGAAGCTTCTGAAACATTTGTTGGTTTGAAGAGCAAGTCAAAAGAAGAGCAAGAATCAATAAGGAATGCTTTGCTGTTATATTGTGGACTTGACACTTATGCTATGGTAAAATTATGGGAGAAGTTTAAGGAAGTTGTAAAATAATGTTATAATCAATTTCAATGATTTGTGGAAAATGATTCTAACTGTTGCAGAAAGAATGCCTTGAGGGAGCAG
>NZ_JAZNIB010000116.1:0-4111 GCF_045577275.1 Methanobrevibacter sp. | reverse complement strand
TAAAATATTATATAAAATATGATTAATCGCTTACTTCAATACCTAATGAAACAAGCTTGTCTCTAATTTCATCAGATAAGTCATATTGTTTTTCAGCTCTTAATTTTTGACGAACATCAGCAATTATGTTTAATAATTCCTCTTCATCTCCACTGGTTTCATCATCATTATCAAAGAAATTGATACCTAAAATTTGACTTATATCTGCAAACCAGTGCTTAATAGCTAAAAGATCGTCAATTATTATTTTATCTTCATTTAAATCCTTGTTGGATTGTTTGATGAATGAAAAGATAGCTGCAATAGCTTTTGGAGTACTGAAATCATCATCCATACTAGTGAAGAATTCATTAACACCTTCATTCAATACATCATAAGATGATTCATAATAATCAAATTCAAGCAATTCTTCGAAAAGCTCACTTTCATTTAAATCAGCTAAATAAGCAATATCATCAGAAACATTGCCTTTATTAAACTCTTCTTCAATCTTTTCATCTAAAACTTGAAGATAATTCTTTATCCTTGCCACATTTTTCTCAGCTTGGTGCAAGCTGACTTCACTGAAGTCTATTGGACTTCTGTAATGGGTTGCAAGAACGAATAATCTGAATGTTTCACCGGAATACTCTTTTAATAAATCCCTAATGGTAATGAAGTTACCTAAAGATTTGGACATCTTCTCACCTGAAACATTTAGGAAACCAGTATGCATCCAGTATTGAACCAAAGGTTCCTTACCTGATACTGCTTCCATTTGTGCAATTTCAGAGTCATGGTGAGGGAATATTAAATCAAGTCCGCCTCCGTGAATATCATATTGAGGTCCAAAGTATTTTTCAGTGATTGCAGTATCTTCAATATGCCATCCAGGTCTTCCTTTACCCCATGGAGAATCCCATACAGGTTCACCTGCAAATTCTTCTGCTTCTCTGTTTTTCCATAAAGCGAAATCATTAGGGCTTTTCTTGGAACTGTCAATGTCTATCCTATGGGTTTCAAGCTCCTCAATTTTACGATTAGCTAATTTACCATAATCCTTAAATTTAGCAACTTCAAAGTATACACCGGTTTCAGTTACATATGCAAATCCTTTATCAATCAATCTTTGGATTTGATCCAAAATCTCTTCCATATGGTCAGTAGCTCTAGCGAAATAGTTTACGCTTTTTACATTTAAAGCAGCCATATCTTCTATAAATCTTTTTTCAAATTTCTTTGCAAGCAATTTTGAGTCTACGCCACTCTCTTTTGCTCTGTTGATAATTTTATCATCAATATCAGTAATATTTTGTAAGTAGAATACAGAATATCCCTTAAATTCCAAATATCTTTTAATGGTATCAAAGGAAATGTATGTTCTTCCATGGCCTATATGAGCATCATCATAAACTGTAGGGCCACAAACAAAGAGTTTTATCTTATCTTCAAATAATGTATTCAACTCTTCCTTTTCCCTTGACATTGTGCTATAAATTTCCATTATATCTCCTTAAAAACTTGTTAAAATAAATAATATAAAATAAGTTAAAAGACCATAAAATAGTCTAAATAAATCTTAAAATAAAAAGTAGAGAATTTTTCAATAAAAATCTCCACCAATCCATTTATTATAATAAATGTGCTTCAGAACCTAAGCATGCTTTACAGTCTGCAGGCATATGTCCTTTTTCTTTATGAATTTGACAAATGACATCTTCTGTTTTGATTCTTTTACAAATAAAACAAGTACGAGGAATAATATCAAATTTAGTTGCAGTTCCTTCATTTAAGTCATTTGCAAAATCTTGAATTAATGCTTTTACATCATCATTGAACTCAATTCCGCTACCTCTTTTATCTGTTAAATATTGAGATACCGCTGGTTGAGTAATATCCATTAATTCAGATATCTTTTTTTGTTTCATACCTAATTTCAATAAATCTTTTGCTAATTCAGATCTAATAGCGGGTATAATATACCATACTACCATTTCACAAGGTGGTTTCATAAAAATCCTCCAAAAGTTTAAAATATTCTTTATTAATCATCAATATAATTATTTAATTTATAAAATAATTTCCCATCACCCTTAAACACTTCTTCAACTTCAGAGCCATGGTCAAATTCCATATGTTCTATATCATGGAACTTACTTAAGACATTGATCCTTTTTTCAAGCTCTTCCTGACGTTCAAAGAGCAAATCAATAGCTGATGAAACAGGGTCCGGGAATTCGTGCTCTAAATCTAAAACACATTTACGGTCTTCATGAATAATCCTGCTTGGTACACCAACTGCAGTAGCTCCCCTAGGAACATCCTGCAATACAACTGCTCCAGCCCCAACCTTAGAAGAGCATCCTAATGTGATGTTTCCTAGAACTTTTGCTCCAGAACCTATTACAACCGCATCTTCAACAGTAGGGTGTCTTTTGCCTTTGCTTAAACTTGTTCCACCAAGAACTACTCCTTGATAAATTAAAACATCATTTCCAACAATAGCTGTTTCACCTATTACAATACCCATTCCATGGTCAATAAATACTCTTTTACCTATTTGAGCACCAGGGTGAATTTCTATACCTGTCAAGAATCTGGATATTTGTGAGAAAAACCTTCCCCAGAATGGCAACCGATGATTCCAAAGCCAATGATTCAACCTATGAAAAATAATAGCCCATATTCCAGGATAACAAAGGAGAATCTCTAAACTGCTTCTTGCTGCAGGATCTCTAGCCTTTGCAGCCTGTAAATCTTGTTTTAAATCATCGAACATAAATTCACCATTACTCTAAAAGTAAAACTTAACTATTGTTAATAATACTATACTATATGTACTTACTTTAATATAAATTTAACATTTGTTATAATAACAAAGTTATATTTATCATTTATTAATATATAAACTATTTCAAATTTAATTAAAAATAGTTCTGGAAATATGTGGAAATATTAAAAAAATAAAAAAATAAAAAAAGAAATAATTAAATTATTTCTTTAAAAAATTTAATCAAGCCTTAAAGAGTTTAGTTGGATGGGAAAATGGAATCATCGTATGCATCGTATAATTCCTTAAATACCCATTCAGTGGATAAGTATCTTTCACCAGTATCAGGTAAAATTACAACAATAGTTTTTCCTTTATTTTCTGGACGTTTTGCAAGTTCTAAACCAGCAAAAGTAGCTGCTCCAGAGGAAATTCCTGTGAAAATACCTTCTTCACGAGCTAATTTTAATAAAGTGGATCCAGCATCTTCATCTTTTACTGGAATTACTTCATCAATTAACTCTGTATCAAGAACACCTGGAACAAATCCTGGGCCAATACCTTGGATTTTATGAGGTCCTTTAACACCTTTACCAAGAGTTTGAGAAGTTTCAGGTTCCACAGCAACTGCTTTAAACTCAGGTTTTAAAGGTTTGATGTATTGAGCAATACCTGTTACAGTTCCACCAGTTCCTGCAGCAGATACAACAATGTCGACTTTTCCATCAGTATCTCTGTAGATTTCAGGACCAGTAGTTAATCTGTGAATTTCAGAGTTTGCCTTATTCTCAAATTGTTGTGGAATAAAGGAATTAGGAGTATTTTCAGCAAGTTCTGCTGCTTTAGCAATAGCTCCGCCCATACCTTCACTACCTGGAGTCAAGACAATTTCTGCACCAAATACAGCGAGTAATTTTCTTCTTTCAATAGACATGGTTTCAGGCATGGTCAATATTAATTTGTAACCTTTAGCAGCTGCTACAAAGGAAAGACCAATACCGGTATTACCACTGGTTGGTTCAATAATTACTGTATCCTTATTGATTTTACCATCTTTTTCTGCAGCTTCAATTAAAGAAACCGCAACACGATCTTTTACACTACTTACAGGATTAAAAGCTTCAATCTTTACAAGCACATCAGCTTCTAAGCCTTCTGTTAATTTATTTAATCTTACAAGAGGAGTGTTACCAATTGCTTCAGTTATATCGTTTGCAACTCCCCTTTTTAATTCAGGAATATTTACCATAATAATCACATCAAAAAATTTTCATTAATAATACAATTATTAAAAAATATAAAAAATAAAATTGGTTAATCTATGCTAAATCCCTTCTAATAACAAATAGATAATATTGATTA
>NZ_JAZNIB010000115.1:0-2606 GCF_045577275.1 Methanobrevibacter sp. | reverse complement strand
GTTCTTTTATTTTAATTGTTAATTCAATTAAAACAAAGCAAAGGATTATAATTGTCATTTTAATGATAGTGATTTTCAATTTAAATTATAGTTTTTTATGGAGGGTAATGATGGTTGGAAGCAATATATTAACATCCACTTTGGATTTGGTAAGTCAAAGTCTGCAGATTCCTGTAATAATATTCCTGTTATTGTTTGCAGTAGCAGCAATTATACTATTAGGTGGATTAATCCGAGAATTAAGACACAGAAAATCCGTATCCAATGTGGAGATGAAAAATCTAATAAATAGCATTTCAAATGCAAACAGTAAAGAGGAAATATTAAACATAATCAGCAATTCTGAAATTCCTAATTCTATGAAGAATGACTTGAGGGAAATAACAGACACAGACCTAGACTTGGAATCAAGGATAGCTTTGGCAAAGAAGTTGGTCAACAGCAGAGAGAAAAAATTAGAAAAGCGTTTATCATATACTGATATCATCACTCGTATTGGCCCTACATTGGGACTTATGGGCACTTTGATTCCGATGGGGCCTGGGCTTGCAGCATTAGGCTCTGGTGACATAGTTACATTGTCAAATGCGATCATAGTTGCATTTGACACTACTGTTGTTGGTATCGGTGCAGGTGCATTGGCATATGTAATCAGTAAAATCAGGAGAAGATGGTACAGCGAGTACATTGCCAACATTGACGTGTTGACCGATGTGGTCCTTACAAGAATAGGAAAGCTTTAAGGTGTTGAGATTATGGTTAAGCTTAATCGCAAAAGCAGCTTTGAGGAGGATGAAGAGGATCCTATGGCTGGTGTTGCCAACCTTGTTGATGCAATGCTTGTCATCGCAGTGGGTTTGCTTGTATTCCTTGTCATCTCATGGAACATGCAGGCAATAGTCTTCAACGACAGCGTAACACCTGAACAGAAGCAGGATGCAATCGATGCCATGAAGCAGGTAACCGAGATAGACCAGGGACAGCAATTGAACCAGACACCTGATGTAAGCAATTCATCTGGTGAAGGCTATGCTGAATTGGGTAAGGTCTATAAGGATCCAAATACAGGCAAGCTGATAATGATAGAAAATTGATTAAAATTTCTATTTTTCTATTTATTTGGATTTTATAGTAATTTTTTAAATCTATTTAGAATCTTTTTTTTAATTTTATTTCTTTCGCATTTGTAATGTATTTTAGATACTTTTTATATAATATCTTTTTTACATTATATAATGCGTTTTAGATACTTTTTATATTATATCTTTTTTATATTATGTAATGTATTTTAGATACTTTTAAATATTTATAAAAATAAAATATAATTAATCAATAAAAAGAGGTTTTATAATGGATATAATACCATGGGGATTAAATGCAGATTTAACTGATGATCAATTCTTCAATAGAGAAAGGGATATAATTTTTTTAACTAAACTCCTGGATTCAACAAAGGATGAAATTCCTCCTGCATTATTATTGACTGGAATCAGAGGTGTTGGAAAGACAGCTCTTTTAAATAAACTTAAGAATGACTTGAAAAAAGATTATTTAATCATTTATCTGGATTTATCCTCTTCAAACAATTATCAAGAAGATAAATTAAGTCGCATGGCATTCATGCAATTATTCTATAAGAGAATTATAGAGTCCTGTAAGGAATATGGCTTAAAAACCATAGATAAACAAATAGAAAGCTGGTTTAAGACTCATAATATCTCTTTAAAAAACATATTCAATGTAGACGGAGTTCCAGTACCTATTGTTGGCTTTGAGGAGGATTATACTAAATTAGCGGATTTTGTAATGAATTTGCCTAGAAAAATCTATGAAAAATATTCTGATGAAATGGATGGAATCTTGATTTTCATTGATGAATTTCAGTTAATAAAGGATTTGGATGATGAAACAAATGGTTTCTTATGGTATTTGAGAAGCTTTATCCAAACAGAGAAAAACGTTTCCTATACTTTTACTGGAAGCATGAGCATGGAAGATAGTCTTCTGGGAGAGATAAATGGTGCAAAAGGAGCATTTGGTGGCAGAATGCTTACATATCAAATAGAACCGTTTTCATATGAAACCACTAAAAGATACTTGATTGAAAGAGCAAGCCATTTGGAATTCAGTGATGATGGCTTTGAAAGATTCTATAAATGCACTAGAGGCATTCCATTCTATATTAATACATTCGTAAGATTTTTAATGCCTGGAGAAATGTTAGATAAGAAAAGGGTTTCTGAAGAATTTGCAAATGTTTTGCCATTTTTAGCAATTAATCTTATAAATGATTGGAAGAACTTAAGCAAGCAAGAGCAGAAGATTATCACCACATTATTGGATGAGCCATTAAGAAGGGTGGACATTGCTAAGAAGTTAGATGTAACCAGTGGAGGAATAGGTGGATCTTTGAATAATCTATTGAATAATGGATTAATAAAGTATGAAAAGTCACGTTATTTTGTTTCTGACAATATTTTAATAGCATGGTTAAAAGGGGAATATGATAGGAAAGGAGTTTATCCTTATAGGGATTTTTAAAAAGTAAATTCCTATTTCTCTAAAATTTTTTAAGAGTAATAATCTGTAAAAGAAAAACTATATTT
>NZ_JAZNIB010000114.1:0-3672 GCF_045577275.1 Methanobrevibacter sp. | reverse complement strand
GGAGTAATTGTATACTTTGCAATCATCTTCATTTTAAAAGCAGTAACAATGAAAGAAATAGCAATCTTTAAGGATTTGATTGATTAAATTGAAGCTAGAATTAATTAAATTAAATGAAATTTTTTTGTGAAAAATCACTATTATGCAAATGTGAAAAATAGATAAATAGAAAAAATTTTTCTAAGTGTAAACATAAAAACTAAAAATTCTTAGAAAAGCGAAAATATAATAATAGTCAATTATTTAATGAAACTTTCCTTCTTTTTTTAACTCTTCATAATGATCCTTATCTCTTGAAGAAAAGACATTTGCAGGGTGTCCGCCAGCAATTGCACATTTAGGAATATCCTTCACTACAACACTGCCTGCCTGAATGATGGCACCTTCACCAATTCTAACACCTGGAAGTACAATAACACGATTTCCCAACCATACATTGTCTTCAATAACCACATCTTTGGAAATCACTGTATCATCATAAGGAATAGCTTCCCCTTCATAGTTATGGCTGTCAGTGATAATCATACATTCAATTCCAGAGTGGAAATTATCTCCAATGACTACATTGGCTGTTCCTTGAATTTTCATCCCATTGAAGTTGACATTATTTCCAAGGCTTGTTTTAGAAGTGACATAAGAATAGTTATTTACAGTTAAGTCATTTCCACATGATTTGCAGACTCTTTTTACCCTAAAAGTATAATACTTTCTTTTAATGGACTTGACTGCATTGAAAATTTTAGAAATCATATTACCACACTAAATGAAATTTACTCAAATAAACTGAAATTAAATGAAATAAATTAATCTAATATCCAAAATATAAAATTTATAAAAAATGAAAATAAAAAAAGTAAAAATTAAATTATTATAATACAGAACAATCTGCAGAATAATAAGATAATAATCTTGCTATTTTAGCAACGGTTAATTCATCAATTCTTTTTTGACCACGAATCATCTTATTGAACAATTCATCAATGAACAAGTCTTCATTGGTAAGGATTACATTCAAAATAGCTAAATCATCATTTACAAATCCAATAAGAGGTTCGATGTAAATTCCACTAAATCCTTTGCTGTCAAGGAAAATAGCTAAATCTTCATTTAATTCCAAAGCTTTACGTTTGATTTGACTATTGTCAACAAAATGAATCTCTTCATTTCCAAACTCAAATCTTGTTTGATCATCTTTTTGACCTGCTTGAAGTTCCAAAGTATTTTTCTTATCCATATAATTTTGGATTGAAGCGGAATCGCTTACCATTGCATCAGTTTCACTTTCTGATTTGACTTTATTCTTATAATCCTTGGAATCATATCTTTTGGACAAGATTGTGAAAACACCAGTTGGTCCAACAACTACATGGTTAATGATATCCTTGGATTGTGGCGGTTGAACCGCATAGAATACATAGAAATCATTAGGAAGAGCAAGCAATCTTTCACGGATAATTCTTCCACGAGCAATGTAATTATTGAAAGCGTATCTCTTGTAAAGACCGAAACTTAATATAAGAACACCAAGAGCTATACCTACCAATGCATACCATATTTTGCTGACAAAGAAGTAGTAAGCTGCAGATACGACTAATGCAAATGCACCAAGCAATATATAAACATCCGCATATGTTTTCTTAGGTTCATAAGCCCTGTTTTGAGCTTTCATCAATTCAACAGTTTCTTTAGTGACTAAAGCATCATCCTCACTTGCAGTCAAGTTTCCACGTTTAACGCTTTCTTCGCCTCTTTTGATTAAACGTTTTACGGAACTTCCCTTATAGAATTCCTTATCCATTGACCTTATGTAATCATCCTTAAGGGAATCGCTTAAAGCCATATAATATTTGTAACGAGCAAGCTTGAATGCCTCATATTCTTCAGGGCTGTCAAAGACCATTTCATTTTGAACTCTTGCAAATAATTTTTGGTCTTCTTCAGATAACTCCTGTCTGCTTAATGAAACTGGAGATTCCGGCATTTCATCTTCAGGAATGTCTGTAACTTCAACAAGTTTTTCTTCCTGAACTTCCTCATATTCCTCTTCAGGAGCATAAGCAAAGCCTGTGGCAATATCTCTTGAAGTTTCCATATATCTTTTTTCAGCATGAATAGGAATAATCTCATCAGGTTCTCCAAGTGTAGAGTCATAGATGGAACCATATGAAATCACTTCATCATCAGTTTCGTAGGTGTCTTCAAGAACATACTCCTCTTCATCATAGGAATAGTCTTCACTAGCACCAAGTTCTGCATGAATAGGAATAATCTCATCTACATCAGAATCAGAATAATTTGCTTCGGCATGAATAGGAATAATCTCATCGATTTCGGTTTCAGTGCGTGGGTTGTCTATAAAAACAGTAGAAGTGTCTTCAGTTGATGCTGAACCCATATTGGAAACATAATCCAAAGATCCGCCACAACTATCACATTCAAATTCGTTTATATCATCATTTTCACTTAATTGATATTTTAATCCGCAATTTACACAATAGACCATTACAGAATCAGAATAATTCTGCGGATTAAAATCAGAGGAAACTTGTTCTTCGCTTGTTGAGAAGCTTGTCAATTCCTCTAGATTTCCAGAACAAACAGAACATTCGAATGCATTGATATCATCTGCGTCATCAAGCTGATATTTTGCACCACAGTTCTGACACACTACCACTTTCATCTTATCCCTACTCACGTTTATTTGTAATCCATTTTTATCAAAAATACTAAAAGATTTATAGATTACTCTAATAAATTAATACTGATATTATATTTATAATTTATTATTTTTAAACATTATGATTAAATTAAATTTTTAGTGAGATTTTTTGAATTTTGATTAAGAAAAATAGGTAAAAATTGTTTAAAAATATTATAATGAAAAGAAAATAATATTTGAAAAATAGATTTGAACAAATATATGAAAAATCAGAAATAATGAAAAAATTTATGAATAATTATAAATATTTATCATAAATATCCAAAATTTGTTTATTAATTATGTCCCAATTATATCTCTCTTTGATGAGTCTTTTTCCATTATCACCATAAGTCTTGGACAAATCCTCATCAAACAATAGTTTTTCAATAGCTTCCCTCAATGAATCCTTTTCATCATCACAAGCAAGACCACAATTTCCATCAACCCAATCATGAATATGATTGTTTTTAGTCAAGACCAATGGCTTGGAACATGCCATAGCTTCCAATCCGCTAGTTGTAAATGATTCATATTTTGAAGGCATTACAAATAAATCACAATCAACCAATGCCTCTTGCTTTTCTTCCTTATACAATGGTCCAGTAATTAATACATTTTCTTCAAAAGAAGAATTATTGATTTTCTCTTCCAACTCAGCTAAATATCCATCATCAGGACCAACAATAGCTAATTTTATGTTTTTATTTTCATTCAAACCAATCAGATCATTGAATGAATCAACCAACAAATCAAGTCCTTTGATTTCATGAATTCTGCCTACAAAAAGAATTAGCTTATCATCATCAGAAATATTGAATTTAGATCTGAATCTGCCATAATCTGGGAGATTTTCATACTCTTCAAGATTGATTCCAAGGGGAACAATCTCGATCTTTTCCTCATCAACACCCATCTTCAAGTATTGTTCCTTTTCAACTTCAGTCAGTGCAAATACACATGCTGCATTATGA
>NZ_JAZNIB010000113.1:0-4595 GCF_045577275.1 Methanobrevibacter sp. | reverse complement strand
ATTCTTTTTTCCACATTCTTTTTTTTAATTCTTTTTTTAATTTTTAGTTTCATTTTATTTATCTAAAAATAATTTTAGCTATTTTTATATATTTTATAAGATATAATATTATATAATTTAAAGTTGTTAAGGTGACACAATGTTTTATAGAAAATTAGGTAAGACTGATTTGGAAGTATCTAATTTAGGTTTTGGATGTATGCGTCTACCTCATAAGGAGCATTTTTATGAAATAGATGAGGAAGAGGCTAGCAAAATGTTCGATTATGCCATTGAGCATGGCGTAAACTATTTTGACACTGCTTATTCATTCCATAGTAAGAACAGAAACTTAGGAGGTAATGCAGAGCCGTTCTTAGGCAAATACCTTGCTGAAAGGGGCATTCGTGATGATGTTGTAATTCAAACCAAATTGCCCGGATGGCTGGTAAATAAAAGGGAAGATATGGGCAAGTTCCTTGATTTGCAATTGGAAAGGTTGCAGACTGATTATATTGATATTTACATGTTGCATTCCCTTAAGATAGACTTCTGGAATAAGTTATATGGTATGGATGTATTGGAATTCTTAGACAGCATACTTGAAGATGGAAGAGCTAAATATGTTGGGTTTTCCTTCCACGATGACTTGGATGTTTTCTTTACAATTATGGATTCCTATGATAAATGGGATGTCATTTTGACTCAAGTGAACTACCTTGATGAAGATTATAAAAGTGGTCTTGGCGGTTTAGAGTTTGTAGGAATGGCAGGTCTTGGAAATGTTATTATGGAACCGTTACGTGGAGGAAGCTTAATCAATAATATTCCAGATGAAGTTAAAGCCCTTTGGGATACTGCAGATAAAAAGAGAAGTCCTGTAGAATGGGCTTTTGAATATTTATGGGACAAGCCTCTTGTCACTTCTGTATTCAGTGGTATGAGCAATATGGATCAGGTTAAGCAGAATGTAGCCATTGCAGAAAGCTGTGATGTAAATTCAATGAGCGAACATGATAGGCAAATCCTGAAGGATGTTGCTCAAGTCTATAAGTCAAGAGAGGAAATTCCTTGTACCGGCTGCAGATACTGTATGCCATGTCATAATAGGGTGGATATTCCACATTGTTTCAAGCAGTATAATATTGCAAAAAGCTTGGATTACATTGACAAGACTGCAGCTCCTTATTTCTGGTTAGTGAATAAGGATGAGCGAGCTGATAGCTGTACTTTCTGTGGTGAGTGTAATATCCAATGTCCACAAGGAATCGATATCCCTGCAGAGATGGAAAAGGTGTATGATTTCTTCCATGATGAAGAACCTATCTAAATTTTCTTCTTCTTTTTTTATTTTTGATTCTTCTTTTTTATCTTTTTTTTAATGAAAATTCTATTTTACTTTTTTATTCTAATTATCTATTATTTTATTATTCTATTATTCTTTTTTCCACCAAATCAATACTAAATCTGTTTTATCCTTAGGATTAATCCAGTTTCCCCTATCATTTTTAACGAATATTTCCTTAAAATAATTTTCTAATGCTATCTTATTTTCTTCTTCCAATTCTCCAAGTTTCCACATGGATCTTTGGATTGCTTCATCCATATCCGAATATTCCTTTAGATTATTGCATTCCAATTGGACAATGTTTGTTTCGATTCCAAGACTTTTTAAAAGCATAAACAATACACTGTAATCGGTTCCTGCCTTAAATGTTTTTCCAGCTATTTTTGCTTTTTCCTTTTTGTATTCGTGGCTTGCTGAGCCAAAAACAGTGATATAAACATATTTGTTTGCTATTTCATCAAGAGTCAAAACAGTTTCTTTTATATTGGATATTCCATTTAAGCATCTTGAAGCAAGAACAATGTCATAATCCCCAATCTGTTCATAGTCAAGGTCTTTTATATCCATTTGGATGGTTTTGATATTGTTTAAACATTCATTTTCAGCATTTTTATTAAGCTCTTCAAGCATTAACTTTGATTTATCTAGCCCTGTAACTGATTTTGCTTTTTTAGCTATTTTTCTAGTGATTGTGCCTTCTGCACAACCTATATCCAGAACAGTATCTTCAGAAGATATTCGCATATGATCTAATAGAACATCAGGATAATCATCATTCTCAAGCCATTTGCCATAATCCTTAGCTATTTCATCCCAATTTTTCTCTTTCTTCATGCCTTTTTTAATGGATTTTTGCCAAACTTGCTCCCAATCAATTTCTAAAGGATCCAAATTCTCCCGAATCTTCATTTTTTCCACCAAATCAATATCCAATCCGGTTTGTCAGTTGGATTAGTCAATAGCCCCTCTTCATTCTCTTCAAGAATGGATTCAAGGAATTTAGGCAATAATTTCTGTTCCTCTTCATTGAATTTTGCTAAATTCCATTTTCCATTATCCATAGCTTCTTCAATTGTTTTATAGGTTCTAACAGGACCTACATCTAAATTAATCACATTTGGATAAATATCCATTTCTGCAAGAAGGTTAAGAAGAATTGTATATGATGGGGCTCCATTATACTCTTTCCCAATGTATTTAAAGAAATCTTTTTCAAGTTTCCAGTTGTTTGGTCCAAAAAGGGTAATGAAGACATATTTATTCGCTATTTCATTAAAATTAGAGAATACTTTTCTAGGGCTTTTTATACCATTAACAACTCTTGAAGCCAAGACAATATCATGCTTTCCAATTTTCTCTAAATTAAGCTCATTCACATCATCTTTAACTGTCTTAATATTGCTTATCTTGTTTTCGGCTATCTTTTCATCCAATATCTCAAGCATCTTATCAGTTGCATCTACAGCAGTTACGCTAGCAACTTCTTTAGATAATGGGATTGTAACGCTTCCTTCTCCACAACCTACATCTAAAACAGTATCATCTTTTGTTAGAATCATATTGGAAATTAATTTTTCTGTGTAGTTGTCTTTGCTGGCACGCTCACTATATTTTACAGCCGCTTTAGACCAATCTTTTCCTCTATCTCCTTTTTTATCCATTTTTTTAGTCCAAAGATCTTCCCAATCAATTTCATTCTCATCTTCAATTATAATCTTTCTAGTCATTTTTCCACCAGTATAGTACCCAATCTGCCTTGTCATCCCGATTGGAAAGTTTTCCATCTTCATTTTCTTCAAGAATATCTTCAAGGTATTTGTATAACTCTTCCTTCTCTTCATCATTTAGGCTATCCAATCTCCATTTTCCACTTTCTAACGCTTCTTCAACGCTTTCATATTCTCTTTCCTGGCCTATGTTTAGGTTTTCAACATTTGGGTAGATTCCCATATCAACAAGAATGTTGAAGAAGTATCTGTGTGATGGAAACTCAAAGTATTCCTTATCGATGGATTCATAGAATTCCCTTTCAATTTTCCAGTTATTTGGTCCGAAAAGGGTTATGTAGACATATTTGTTTGCAATTTCATTGATGTTTGCAATGGTTTCTTTTATGTTTAGGACTCCATTCAATGATCTTGAAGCTACAATAATATCATGTTTGCCTACATTATCAATGTTAATTTTAGTCAAATCCTCTTCAATTGTTTTTATATTACTGATTCCTTCCTTTTGAGCTTTCTCATTTAATATTTCAAGCATCTTATATGCTGAATCCACACCGGTAACTGATTTTACCTTTTTTGCAAGAGGAATAGTAATGCTCCCTTCTCCACATCCCAAATCAAGGACTGTGTCTTTTTTGGAGATGTTTAGCTTTTCAATCAATCTGGTGTGGTAATCATCTTTTCTAGCGGATTTGCCAAAGTTAGGAGCTGCCTTATTCCAATCCTTAGACCTGTCCTTTTTTGCTTCTAGCTTCTTTTGCCAGAAATAAGCCCAATCGATTTCTTCAGGATCATTAATTTGATAAGTCA
The DNA here is from genome assembly GCF_045577275.1 of Methanobrevibacter sp. Lineage (GTDB taxonomy): Archaea > Methanobacteriota > Methanobacteria > Methanobacteriales > Methanobacteriaceae > Methanobrevibacter. The sequence continues at coordinate 731 of NZ_JAZNIB010000113.1, read as the reverse complement.
TTTTATCACTCTAAAATGCTTAAAAAGCATAATTCCGTCAATCATTTAATTCTTGTTTTCTTCTTTCATTTGCTTTTGAACTTCATAAACATCAGAGACTGCCAATGTTCTTTTAAAGTCAAAACGGAAATTCTCAATGATGGCGCCTAGTTCTCTCATTGTTGATTCGAACTTTTCAGTCTTTACAGGTATGTCACATAGGCTGTCAATGCTTTGCCCAAGTTCATCAATGTATTTTGGAAATGTCTCATTTGCATGATTGAAGAACACATCATATTCTTCAGGATTTTCGATGTTGTCATTCCTGATGTTTTCTTTAATCTTTTCATAAAAGTCATTGTAGTAGCCATAACTTTCTCTGAATGAATCAAGCAATTCAACTATTCTGTCAGACATTTTGTCTACACAGTTTTCTTTGGTCTCTTGAGTTGCATCAGTAGCAAGAAGTGGCATATTTGCCCTAAATAATAATCCAACCTCTGCTAAATTTTTATTTAATCCATTAATTGCCTTTTCAAAGGAATCTATATCTAATCTTCCATCCATTTTGCTTCCAACCTTTTATTATTTAATATTTGTAAAATAATTTTTATTTCACAGAGAATCATAATTTTTTTAAAAAATTTACAATAGAAAATTTTTTGATAAATTTTTAATTAATTTTGCTTATAAATGCAAAATTTATTTTGCTCTGGAAAATTTCTATTTGTCATTGATAAAAATTGAATTGA
>NZ_JAZNIB010000112.1:0-5544 GCF_045577275.1 Methanobrevibacter sp. | reverse complement strand
AACAAAAAAGAAGAGCAAATATCACTCTTAAAATTTTGCTCTGTCTAGCACCCTATATAAAAATATTGAATTAAAGGAAATACCAGGAAAAATTACACTGACAGAACCTGTTAAGACAGTCATTGCAAATCCTGGAATGATTCTTTTTATCGCATTTTGTATTGCACTCATGATAAGGCAAATACTAGCTTAATTTAAAAAAAAATAGTAAGAGAAAATTTAGGCTTTATCTTCTCTTTCCTCTTCAATAGCTTCAGTAACGCTGTTTAAAATCTGAAGTGATTTGGAAAATGCAGGCATGCCTGAGGTTAACAATACTACTCTTAAAACATCAACGATTTCCTCTTTGGTAATGCCCAATACTTCAATTGCACTTCTCATCTGTTTTTTGGTAGCTCTCGGATCTGCACGGGAAGCGGTAATGCCGATAGCTATTAATTTTTGAGTTTTATAATCTAAAACCTTGCCGTCCCATACTGTATCGTTAATGCTAGATACCAATTCAAATAAGTCAGGATGACTGTCTTTTAACTCTCTTATACCTTTACCGTAATATACATCGCCTTTCATATTTTAACCTCTCCAAATAATACTTAATTAATATTTTAAGTTTCAAGTTATATATAATTAATAGCTATTTTTTCTTTTCATTTAACAGTTGATTTTGACATTAACATCAGCCATTTGAGATTTGAAAATTGCTTTGAAAAACCCTGCTATATGAGTTGAATCAAGTTTGATTTTCAATATCTCTGGCGTTAATGTCAGCAGCTCACCAAATGAAAGTTTTGAGAATTAACTTTGTTTAAACGAAATGTTCGTATTTTTATAGGGGTTCTTCATATAAATTAAAGAGTTTTAAGAGGCAAAATCGATAAGTATCGGAATTATTTTATATGTTCTGTCTGAAAATTTCTAAATCCTTGAAACATATGAAACATGCCTAGTAGGTAATGCCCGTAGTGCCATCCAGTTAATGCTATACATTGATAAGTCAAAATAATTAAATTATAATATATGAAAAATATAGAAAATGCTATTCAATTATTTGAAAACGGATATGTGTGTTCACAAGCGGTATTTGCAACATTTTCACAGAATTTAGGTCTTTCAGAAGAACAAGCCTTGAAAATCGGCGCATGCTTTGGCAGAGGTATGCGTAAAGGTGAAGTTTGCGGTGCTTGCACAGGTGCACTAATGGCATTAGGCCTTAAATATGGTGATAGTAAAACCAAAAGCAATGAAGTGTGTGAAAAATTTTTAGATGAATTTGAAAAGGAAAACAGATCATATATCTGTAGAGAGTTACTTAATTGTGACATTAGAACCGAAGAAGGTGTTAAATACGCATTGGATAATAATATATTCAAGGAGTTTTGTCCAAAAATGATTGAATCTGCAACTAAAATAACTGAAAATTACCTATAGATTTATGGTGTAGGTTAACTTTCAAAAATTTAATAATTACAGAAAAATAAATTCCCTATCCTAGTTTTAGTTCTGGAATTTGATAATCATGCGAACTATATCATACGTTTTATACGAATTGTTCGCATATTTGAGATTTGTTGTTGGTGATGGTTCAATAGTTATGTCTAATCTTAATCGATTAAATTCTTATAGTGTTCCTCATCTACTTCTTCTAACCATTCATTGCTTGTATCTTCACCGGGAACTTCAACAGCAATGTGTGAAAACCATGAATCTGCTTTTGCACCATGCCAATGCTTTACATTTGCAGGAATGGTAATTACAGTGCCAGGAACAAGACTTTTAGCTTCTTTGCCTTCTTCTTGATACCATCCTTCACCTGCTATACAAATCAAAATTTGTCCGCCTCCATTGCTTGCCTTGTGAATGTGCCAATTATTTCTGCATCCTGGTTCGAAAGTGACATTGGCAACAAATACTGGAGATTCTCCAAATTCATTTAAGGGATTTAGGTATGAGTTTCCGATAAAATATTGTGCAAAGGCATCGTTTGGACTGCCCATGCCAAAAATATTTGCCTTTTCAAAATCTTCTTTGTTTAAATATTTCATAATCTATGCCTCCTGTTTTTTTATTGTAATTCCAGGGAGTATCTTCCACTGGCTATTGATGCTATTACTCCACCGTCAACCAGGAGATCAATTCCTGTGATGAATGATGAGTCATCGCTCAATAGGAATTCTGCAGCTCTTGCAATCTCTTCTGATGTTCCTACTCTTTTTGCTGGGGATGAATTAATCATTTCCTGATAGGCATCACCTGCTGATTCAAATTCGTCATAGGCTAGTGGAGTTACTATGATTCCCGGTGAAATTGAGTTTATTCTCGCACCCCTGTCTGCCCAGGATGTTGCTGCGGCGGTTCTGACCTTTAGATGGTTTGCCCTTTTTGCAACTACATATGCCACACCTGAATTGACCATTGCATCATTTTTAATGAAATCCAAATCCTTTAACTCATCAGTTGATGCCAATGCAATTTGCTGTTCGACTTCAGGAGGCAAATTCATCATGTATCCAGTTTGGCTTGAGATGATGAGTCCTGCACCTCCTTTGGCCATATATTTTCCGAATATGTCAATTGCAAGGGATGTTGCAACAAGATCCAGGTTAATGATATGCTCCGGGCTTGCCTGGTTCGGTGATGCGCCTGCAGTGTGTATGTAATATTTAACATCTCCAAGTTCGTTGGCCCTTTTGGCAAACGCCTCAACGGATTCTGCATCCATTGCATCGACAACCTGTGTTTCCACGGCATATCCATTATATTTAAGCTCTTCTTCTCTTGCTTTAAGGTTATCTTCATTGATATCTCCTAAAAGTATTATCCTATTTGTACTTATTCTTTTTATTATTGCGGTTCCCATGCTTCCTGCACCAAGCAATGCGACTACTTCCCTATTTTCGTTTAAGTTAAATTCCATGTTTTTGCCTCCCTTCTATTCATTTGCATGCACATCAAATGCATTCATTAACATTTCACCTACGCCTGGAGCATCAGGGTCATGTGAACCTTTTCCAGTGTCCAATGCACGTAGCTTATCCATTTCGATGTCAGTTAGCTTGAAATCAAATATTTCCATGTTTGATTTGATTCTTTCGGGGGTCAATGATTTTGGAAACACGATTATTCCTTCCTGATTTTCAAATCTTAAGATTATCTGGCCTGCATTCTTGCCGTATTTTTCGGCAAGTTCCAAGATTATGGGATTATTTAATAAATCTGCATTTCCTCTGCCTAATGGTCCCCAAGCTTGGATTTTAACATCCAATGGATTTAAAATTTCTTTTAATTCCTTTTGCTGGATATATGGATTGAATTCAACCTGGTTGACTGAAGGTATTGAATCAAAATCAGGAACCCATTTGTTCCATAATTTCGGTGTCATGTTGCTCACGCCGACTGAGAGAACTTTTCCTTCTTCCTTGGCCTCTTCCAATGCCCTCCATGCTTCATCAACTTTGCCGTATGGCTGATGAAGTAGATATAAGTCCATATAATCTGTGCCTAATTTTTCCAGTGACAGGTCAATGGCTTTTTTGGCGTCCTCATATTCATAATCCTGTAGCCATAATTTGGAGGTAATCCAAATGTCTTCTCTTTCTACTTCACTGTCTTTTACGGCTTGACCCACTTCCTGTTCGTTGAAGTATGCTGTTGCTGTGTCGATGTGTCTTATTCCCAAATCGATTGCAGTTTTCACGGTTTCATATGTTGTTCCGTCTGCAGGAATCATGAATGTTCCAAATCCTATTGCTGGAATTTCCAATCCATCGTTTAATTTCATATATTCCATGTTGTCACCATATTTTAAATCATTGTTATTTTAAATAATATCTCTTTTAAAGTTTTGATTTCATCTTCACTAATGCCGGCTGTAACTTTATCTTCCCAGTTTTGTATGACTTCTATTAGTTCATCTGTCTTTTTGATTCCGTCATCTGTCAATTTGACTAGTTTTTTTCTCCTGTTTTCCGGATCCTCCTTTCGTGCAATATATCCATTGTCCTCAAATTTTCTTAAAAGCTTTGCAATGTATGCTCCGCTCACTTTAAACAATTCCACCAAATCATGTTGGGTTGCAACACCCTGGAATCTTATTCTTAAAAGAACAGAAAATTCCTTTAGTGTCAAATCATTGTAATTAAGGTTGGATTCATAATATGATCCATAACTTGAGATTAATTCCTCAACATAATGGTAAATGAATATGTTTTCTGGATTTTCATCGAATGTCATAATATCTAAACATAATTTTATGTATGCTAGTATAAATAGTTAATCATAGTTAATAGTTAACTTTATATAACAATCAATATAAATTAACTATTAAATTCAACAAAAAGAGTTGAAATCATGAAAGTATTATTAGTAAATGGAAGTCCAAATAAAGAAGGATGCACCTATGTAGCATTAAAGCAAATACAAAAAACCCTCAATGAAGAAAACATAAATTCTGAAATCTATCGTATGGGACATAAAGATATTAGGGGATGCATTGACTGTAGAAAATGCAGCGAACTTGGAAAATGCGTTTTTAATGATGAAGTCAATGCTTTTGTTGAAAAAGCAGAGGAATTTGACGGATTCATCTTTGGTGGACCGGTCTATTACGGTACAGTCAATCCGACATTGACAAACTTCATGACAAGAGTGTTTTTCTCTTCATTTTTTGGCGGAAAACGGATATTTCGCCTAAAACCTGCAGCTGCAGTTGCAAGTGCCAGGAGAGCGGGAACTATGACCGCAATCGATACAATCAACAGATTTTTCACATGGGCTGAAATGCCAATAATCAGCTCAACATACTGGAATGTAATCTATGGTACCAAAGCGGAAGAGGCACTGGAGGATCTGGAAGGATTAAGGACAATGACAACTCTTGCAAGAAATATGGCGTGGTTTTTAAAAATAAAAGAATTAAGTCTAAAAGAGGGAATTCCATTGCCACAACAAAGTAAATAAATTAAGGAGATGATAGAATGGAGAGAGTAGATTTGGATAAAATTTCACAGGAAGAATTGGAACAGTCAATCAAGCAATCAAAAGTCCTGTTTAAATTCAACCACACAGAGCCTATGACTGAAGAGTATGCAGCATTGCTTAATGAATTGCTCGATGGCAACATCGGAGAAAACAGCACTATCACTGCACCATTTGCCGGTGCAGCATTTCACAAAATGAAAATTGGAAATAATGTGTTTATCAACAGCAACTGCCTTGCAATGGCCAGAGGCGGAATCACAATAGAAGATGATGTAATGCTTGCAGGAAACGTTCAATTATTGTCCAATAATCATGATGAATATGAAAGACAGGTACTTTTATGCGAGAAAATCGTTATTAAAAAAGGGGCATGGATTGGAGCAGGTGTGAGTATTTTGCCTGGCGTCACAGTTGGAAAATATGCAATTGTTGGAGCGGGAGCCATTGTTACAAAAGATGTTCCGGATTATTCTGTGGCTGTAGGTGTGCCTGCAAAAGTTGTTAAAACACTTGATAAAGATAAATTTCCTGAATAAGAAGGTTTTAATATGAATGTATCTGTAATTA
>NZ_JAZNIB010000111.1:0-7621 GCF_045577275.1 Methanobrevibacter sp. | reverse complement strand
ACTAATTTAGGTAAGGGTGAAGCATTAAAATCAGGTTTTAAGGCTGTTGATGATGATTCAATCATTGTAACAATTGATGGTGATGGACAACATAATCCTAATGAGATTCCTGATTTGCTTAAGCCGATCATTGAGGATGGTGCAGATTTAGTCAATGGCAGTAGGTATATGAATGGGCCTGAAGAAAACACTCCTGCTTACAGAAGAGTGGGGCAGAAGGTCTTGGACATTGCTACAAATATTTCTGCAGGAATCCATATCACTGATTCCCAAAGTGGATTTAGGGCATTTTCTCCAAAGACCAAAAATGTTTTCAGATTCAAGGATACAGGTTTTGGAATTGAAAGTGAAATGCTTGTGGATGCTGCAGAAGCAGGATTAAAAATAGTGGAAGTGCCTATTACAGTTCGCTATGACGTTGATGGTTCTACAAAGGACCCTATTACTCATGGAGTAGGTGTTCTATTTAAGATCACTAAAGATAAGATACTTAGAACTTTTAAAAAATAGTTTTTTTTTTTAAGGTTGGAAAAAATAGCTCTTTTTAATAAATATTAAAAGATAGCTATTAAAATAATAGCTACATAATTAGAAACGTTGAGGTTTAAGTTTTTTGGTTTTTTCTTTACTTGCCTTTTTAGCTTCTGCTTCGTATTTGTCGCAGATATAATTCACTTCCCCAATTTCTCTTACTCTACCTTCTTCAATCCAAATTGCCTTATCACAGATATTTCTGACTTCACTGATTGTGTGGGAAACAAGCAATACGGTAGTTTGAGATGCCATCAATGATTGGAGTTTTTCTTTACTTTTCTTTTTGAATGTGATGTCACCTACACCAAGAACTTCATCTAGAATAAGGATATCTGGCTCTACAATTGTTGCGATAGAGAATCCGAGTTTGGATAACATACCAGAGGAATAGTTTTTTACAGGTAAGTTGATAAAGTCTCCAAGTTCAGAAAATTCGAGGATTTCATCATATTTGGATCTTAGGAACTTTTCATCATATCCAAGGATTGCACCATTTAGGAAAATGTTTTCTCTTCCGGAATAATTCTTATCAAATCCGGCACCTAAGGATAATAGAGGTGCAATGTTTCCGTTGATTATTACTTCTCCTTCATCAGGGGCATAAACTCCGGAAATGATTTTAAGCAATGTACTTTTTCCAGCACCATTAAAACCTATAAGTCCTATCTTTTCGCCTTTATATATTTTAAAGGATACATTATCTGTTGCTTTGAAAATGGTTTTCTTTTCCTTGGTTCTTTTGATAGTCCTAATTACATATTCCTTTAGGTTGTCAATTTTATCATTGCCTATCTTAAAGCTTAATGAAACATTCTTCAATTCAATTGCAATATTACTTGGATCTGTAGTTTGAAGATAATTCTGATGTTCATTATATTCTTCAATCAATTTTAATTTTTTAGCTTCTTTATTTGCATTAGCTTTCTCTTTTTTTATCTTTTTGTTTGGATGATTATTCTTTTTATCCATTTCTTCTTTAGAAGGCTTGACTTTAAGAGTTGTGACTTTTGTCATTTCATACTCATCATCACCTTCAAACAATATTTCAATAGTAGCATCTTTATTTGTGCTAAGGGTTAAGTGAGCTTTTCCTTTTTCATCAGTTGTTCTTTTATATGTTTTAGGTTCCTCATCCCCATCAATTAAAAATTTATAAAGAATCTCTTTATTTGCAATAGCATTCCCATCTTCGGTTTTCAAATAAACTTGAAGAGAAACGGTATTGTGAATGGCTGGTACGATTTGAGTTTTAATCTTTTTAACTTCATTTTCAGTATTGCTCATTTTATCTCTCCAAATTTATAGTTCTAATGTAATTCTATTTTGATATTTACGGAATATTAGCACTCCAATTATGAAAATAATAAGGGAAAATCCAAAAGTAGTTAACATTAGTTGTGTAGACGGTAGTTGCCCTTGCATTACAAATGATCTGAATTGCGCAATGATTCCATAAACTGGATTAAGTTCCATATATCCTCTCATAGGTTGAGGCACGCTTGTAATCGGATAAAATATTGCACAAGCATAAACTAATAATGAAGTGAATATTTTATATAAGTATGCAATATCTGAAAATTTAGTACAGACAATTGCCAACATCAATCCTATTCCAGTAATCAACATGAATAAAACTCCTATTGGAATTACTGATAATAGCGCCATAGGATAGAATGGTGCTTGAGTCAATATCATTATTGCAATAAGAACAACAATAGACATCAGGAAATTCAGGAATTCTGAACAGATTCCACCTAATGCAAAGACATATCTAGGTACAAAAATCTTATTGAAAATACTTCTATTTGCTTTAATGGAATTCATAGCTATTTTTGTTCCACTATTGAAGAAATTAATAACTATTCTTCCTGTTAAAAAGTAAACTGGGAAATTTTCAATACTTTTTGCAAATACTGCTGAGAAAATTGCTGTCAATAAAGCCATTTCAATCAATGGGTTTAAGAAACTCCAAAGAACTCCAATAACTGAGTCCTTATATTTTGATGTGAAATTCTTTTTAATGATTTGCTTAAGCAAGAAATTTTCACTTGTTCCTCTTTTTAGTATTTCTAATGTCATATTTGTTACCTATATATATTAATAATTAAATCAAATACTAATATTATATAATTATGAGTATTTATAGTTTATTTAATTAATTATCTGAAATCTACTAATTTATTAATAATTTGAATTTTGTTAATAATATTTAATGATGATCATATTTCAAGAACTTTTTTAAACTATTAAATTCTTAAATATATTAGAAATTATCTTTGAAATTATTTTAAACATTTTTTAAGTTAAAGGGGTTAAATTATGAATGAAAATAAGAATAAATTATTCAAAAGCGGAATTTTTGGGCTTGTTGTAGCTGATGCATTAGGTGTTCCTTATGAATTCAAATCCAGATCATTTTGTGAAAAGTATCCTTTGGAGGATATGATAGGATTTGGAACATACAATCAGGAACCTGGAACATGGTCTGATGACAGTTCCTTGGCTTTGGCAACTGTAGATGGATTAACATATTCCTTAAATTCCAATAAGGATAAAATTGGAGAAGAAGCCTCCGATTTGGATATTTTAGATATTATAGATTATGAAGACATCATGGAAAAATTCTGCAAATGGTTCGATGATGCAGAATACAGTCCTCATGGTGAGGTTTTTGATTATGGCGGAACAACAGCCTCTGGAATATATAATTTCAAAGATGGGTGTGAAGCGATCTTATCTGGAGGAGTAAGTGGCTCTGACAATGGAAACGGCTCTTTAATGAGGATATTGCCAATTGCATATTTCATTTATTTCTTGTCACAGAAATATTCATTTTCCATGGAAGATCAAATGAAAGTCATTCACAATCTTTCCTCATTGACACATAGGCACAGAAGAAGTCAAATGGCTTGTGGAATATATGTTTTGATAGCTATTGGACTGTTGAAGAATGTTTTTGAAGAGGATAACAAATCAAGCTTGGCTGAACTTATTGAGTATGGTATTCAATCAGCCAAGGAGTATTATTGCACCAATGATGCTTTCAAAAAGGAATTGCATCATTTTGAGAGAATTTTATATGAAGATATAAAGAATCTTCCAAAAAATTACATTAGGGGAAGAGGTTACGTTGTAGCATCACTTGAAGCTTCACTTTGGTGTCTTTTAAACAATGATTCATATAAGGAAACATCTTTGGCAGCAGTTAATTTAGGTGAGGATACTGATACAACTGCAGCTATTGCAGGTGGTTTGGCAGGAATCTATTATGGCTATGAGGATATTCCAGAACATTGGTTAGGTCAAATTGCCAAATTTGATTATATTGATGAATTGATAGATGATTTTGCCAATTCTCTTTAATCTTACCTATGCTTTGATAGAGAATTTTTAATATGCTTTTAATATGCTTTTAATATATTGGAAGTATTGAAGATTAAATTATATTAATAATAACAAACAATATTAATATTAATTAAAAATAATGTTTAAAAAATCAAGGAGAGATAATATGAAATTTGAAGATCTTATTGCGAAATGTCCTAAATGCGGTTCTACAGATAAAACCGCTCATAGAAGATTCATTGATAATCATCATGCTCATGCTGAATTAAAAGAATTCAAGTGTGATAATTGCGGATATGTTTTTGAAACCGGTAATGATAAGGAAAAAACTGAAGAGGAATCAATCAAAAAAGACCTTATCACCGAATTGAATAAAAAATTATAACTCTTCCAATTTAATTATAAATCAGTAAATGCAATTTTAATAAATGAATTTTTACTTAAAATCAATTTTTTTATACAATTTTTACTTTAAATTTATTTGAGGGATTAAATGACTTTTCATGTTATGATTATACCTACTTTAGGATGCCCATCCAATTGTGCCTATTGTTGGGGTTCTGAAGAAAATGCAGAATTGATGGATATAGATGTAATCAATCAGATAGTAAAATGGCTAGCTGATTTTAGGGATGAACCTGTTCATTTCACTTTCCATGGAGGTGAACCTTTACTTGCAGGTTATGACTTCTATGAAAAGGCACTTCCATTACTTAATGATGCAGATACTCATGAAACTGAAGGTTTTTCATTGCAAAGTAACCTATGGCTTTTGGATGAGGAAATGGCTAAATTATTCTCAAAGTACAATATAGCCATCAGTACAAGTATAGATGGTCCTAAGGAAATCAATGATTATCAAAGAGGTGAAGGATACTTCGACAAGACCATGAAATCTGTTAAGTTAGCAACGGATAATGATATTCAAATCAATTTTGTATGCACTTTCACTTCATACTCAAAAGACTTTTCAGATGAAATATATGATTTCTTCAAGGAAAATGGTTTGAATCTAAAGATTCATGCGGCATTGCCTTCTTTACGTGGTGATAATGCTGATCCATGGGCACTTCCTCAAGATGAACATGGTAAATTGTTGATTGATTGGTTGGATAAGTATCTATATGATTTGGATAAGTTTGTTATAATGGACTTGGACCATATTGCAAAAAGCAGCCTTAGACGTGTAGGCACTCTTTGTACATTTAATGACTGTATGGGAACCACTCTAGCTGTAGGTCATGATGGTTCCATTTATCCATGTTACCGTTTTGTAGGCATGGATGAATATATTATGGGAAATGTTTATGATACTCCTTCAATGGAGGATTTGGAACAGTCTCCGGCATGGGGAAAATTAATGGAATTCAAGAATTTTGTTGATGAGGACTGTGCTGACTGTAAATTCATCAAGTTCTGTAGAGGAGGATGTCCTTATAATGGAATCGTGGCTACACAATCCCCAAGAGCAGTAGACCCTCAATGTGAAGCCTATAAGATGATTTTTGGTGAAGTGTCCAGAAGAGCTAATGAAGACTTTAAGAAAAATGCATTGGCTGCATTTGGTGGAGCTCCAAGGGTTAGAAAAGATGGTGAGCCTTTCTCTATAATGGACCTAATGACTAAATTGTAATTTTCTTTTCATTCATTTTTTTTTCTTTTTTATTTTTATTATTTTTCTACTACTTTTAAAACAGAATTTTTCTTATTTTTAACCTTTTTTGATATAGTTAAGTATTAATAATATGTAAATTAAATAAATATTTATATTATATTTTATTTGCAATTCGTTTAGATTTGCGCGATTAGATATAATTATTTAAATAATTTAAAATATTTTATTAAAATTTATTATTATAGAGGCATCTTATGTTTTTAAAAATTAGGAGAGACACTTTAATAATTTTTTTATTAGCTTTTATCTTAATTGTTTGTGGTAGATTAATTATCTATGTAGCATATGCATCCTCTGCTGAAGTCGCTGAAGGAGTACCTATTGCAGGTATTATTGTTAAAGGAAATGATATTGTTCCTATTGACAGTATCCGTTATAATGTTGAAAATTCCGGTTTAAGAGAAGGTAGTTATATAGATGGAGATATACTTAAAACATCTATACGGGAGCTGCCCGTGACTGAGGCCGAGGCCAATGCAGAGAAATTTGTTCGAAGATCAACAATTCCAGGTACTAAAATCGCTCCAATTGCAGGGGCAGATGTAACTGTAAATAGAGACACTGGTATTGTTACTGTTACAGTTATTGAAGATTTCTCAACTATTAATATTACTGCTAACAAGACCACTTCAACTGATAACTATAATCTTGATCAATCAACAAGTGTTTATAATTACAGTATTGCTGGATAGGAGGTTAAAATTTGAGAATGAATCGTAAAGCAATCATTGGTTTAATATTTTTGGTTTTAATGCTCTTTTCAGTAATGGCTACAGCTTCTGCTACTTGTAACGTGCTTGTCATCACTGACCCAACTGGTGAAGACCCGAACGGTGCTGCTGCAGGAAGTATGTCCTTTGCAAATAACATGTTCCAATCTTCATTCATCATGTCAAAAAATGATGGATATTCTGTGCTTTCCGGGGGGGAAGGTAACAGTACAGAAAGGAACTATGCGATTATTGATGCACTTGGAGCAATGCAACATGGTTCAAGCCCAGCATCTGCTGCTGCTTTAGCAAGTGGTTTTGAAGGAATCCGTTTGCTTATCGGTGGACCTTCAATGGGAGCAGCTATCGGAGGAAGTTTCAATGCTTATCTTGTTGTTGTAGGTGATGATGGAACTATCAGAGTCACTCACCATGAAGGCGGTATTGTACAACTGCCTCAAGGTTCTAAAGGGGCTATTATTCACTTAAGAAACAGTCAAGGTAACCCTAAAATGGGTACAGCAGATCGTGTACGTAGACAAACTGCAGTAAACATTGGTAAAATGATTAGGGATGGTTATCCTGCTACCTATATTGTCGGTAAAGCTATGGAAGAAGTAGCTGTCGATTCCGGTGAGAAATACGGTGGGGGTGCAGTAAACCTTGTTTCATTAATCAGTACTGGAGACATGTTCGTACCAAAAGAAGTTAACACCACTGGTTTCCCTATGGATGAAAATTACTCTAAAGTATGTTTAGATTGTGGTTGGGCAACAGGTTACCCAGATGCAGAGCGTTATAGCACTTGCCCAATATGTGGTGAAGAATTGGAGGTTCGTACTGCTACTGATGTTTTAATCAATGCTATTACAATATCCAAAGACTCTGTTTCCGTTTCTGTTTATGGAAGTGAAAAGGCAGGATTGTCAGATATTACCCGTGAAGTAGTGAAGGCGTCAGTCAGAAAGTATGGTTATAATGCTTCGACAATAGCCGGATCTATCAATAGAGGTATCAACAATGGTCTTATTGTTGGTGTAGACTATGTAGAGCCTAGTGACTTAAATGTAAAGCCGGATGTTCGTGCTGTAGGTGTTTATTATAATCCTTTACCTAATGGTAGAACTTCCCCTGCTTGGAATTTGCCTATCAATTCTATGGCACTTACGATTTTAGGTTCTATTCAAACGGCAATAGGGTTTGTCCTGATAGTCTTGGTGGCATTCAGAACAAGATTATTGAAATCGTTTAGAGATAGAGTTTCATAAAACTTTATCTTATTAATTTTTCTAATTTTTATTTTATTTTCCTATTTTTTTAATTATTATAATTTTATTTTCCTATTTTTTTAATTATT
>NZ_JAZNIB010000110.1:0-9043 GCF_045577275.1 Methanobrevibacter sp. | reverse complement strand
AATTGAAAAATGCTAAAAAAATTTTAATGAAATATTAAATGAATTTTTAAAAAAAATAGAAAAAATATCAAAAAATGAAAAGAGAAAATTTCATTTATTTCACTAAATCAAGAGTAAGTTCATCCCTCTTTCCATCAAAGTATTTCTCCAACACAAGAGAGAAAACCTCATCATCACTGACCAATTCAAATAATGTCATTGAACTTCTTAATTTCTTACTGTCAGTGTGACCAAATATACTTATAGGATCATTAGTCTCCAACTTAAGCAATTCAGAAGATATGTTTATCAGATTATCTCTTAAATATTCATTATCCATATATTCCCTTGCTTCTTCAAGACCATCAATAGAATAATACTTGGCTGTAGAGCTTCTGCCTAAACCTTTGATTTGAGGAAATATGTACCACATATAATGATTTCTCTTTTTGCCATTGCTGATTTCCCTAAAAGCAATAGCATAATCTTCTTTTTGAGCATTTATAAACCTATCTAAACTAATATTATCTCCCCCTAATTTAAAATTATTAAAATTTTTAAAATTATTTAAAAAAAGATAAAAAAAGATAAAAAAAGAATTTGAAAATTATATGAATTTATCTTCAAATTCCACTAAAACATTTAAAAGATCATAAGATAATCTGTGAATCGCTTTAGAATGTATTTCATTTGGAACTTCCCAGTATGCAGATGCAATTCCTCCTGCAATAGCTGCCATGGTATCAGCATCTCCACCTAAGGAAATGCAGTTTCTAATGGTGTCCTCATAATCTTCAGCTTCCAAAAAACAAATGATTGACTCAGGAACAGAACCTTGACAAGAAACATCAAACTTATAGTATGGTCTGATTTCATCAACTGTTCTGTTTAAGTCATAGTCATATCTTATTTCAATATGGTCTCTGATTTCCTCTTTAGATGATCCGAGTCTTGCCAAATAGATAGCATCAGCAGTAGCCAATGCCCCCTTAATTCCTTCAGGATGATTATGGGTTACTTCAGCAGAAATCCTTGCCAATCTTTGAACTTCATCTAAGGAGTCTCCAACCCATGCAACAGGAGAAACCCTCATTGCTGAACCGTTACCCCAACTATTATAAGGCTCTGGATTTTCAGTCTTTAACCAATTGTTAAACATTCTGCCATATCCTCCTTTAGGATATCTGTTTCCAAAGTCTTGCAGTTGCCTAACCAATTCCTCCTTTGAATTCTTATCCTTAAGTAGCCATTTAGCTACAGCAAGTGTCATGATTGTATCATCAGTAAATGAAGATTTTTTATTAAAAAGAGAAAATTCCTTAGTTTTAATTGGCTTAAACTCATGTGTTGATCCGATTATATCTCCAGCAATTGCTCCAATAATTCCTTTCATATTTTACCCCCTATTCTTTATACTAATAATATGGATTTCGTTATTTATAAAACTTCGTTATTATAAAAATAACTTTTTTTAATTTACTTTTTATAATTTGGATAATAGATTATATAGTTTTAAGATAAATAATTAATTAAGTCTAAACTCAAAGGATAATTTTAAAAAAAGGTGGAATAATGAAAACCATTGTAATTAATGCAGACCCTAAAATAAAACAGGAAATAGGAAAGCTTTTGAAATCTGCAGGAGAAGGTGCCGAATCCGTCGGAAGCGAAGTTGAATACTTTGATTTATACAAAATAGATATGAGAGGTTGCATGATCTGCTCAATTTGTAAAAAGAAAAATAAAGAAAGCTTCAAATGTTACTGGAAAGATGACTTATCCCCAATAATTGAAAAGATTCTTAATGCAGACACTCTTTTAATAGGTTCTCAAATATTCTTCAATGAACCAACAAGCCATTATAGGGCTTTAGTTGAAAGACTTATATATTGTATTGTTTCATATGATAGAAACTACTACTACAAAGGAAAAGTAAATGTAGGCATCTTTTATAGTGTTATCTCTCCAAAAAAGCATTTTAAAAAAAATGTTCGCCCTAATCTCAAATCAACAGAAGATTTGTTTAAAATGTTAAATGGCGAAGTTAAGGTTTATGAATCATATAAAGGAATGACAAGCAAGAAAAAGACTGAAGATGAAATCAAAGAAAAGGAAAAGGAATTTGAAATGGATTTGAAAAATGCATATGAAATAGGTGCAGAATTAGCTAAAGAATAGTATTTTTAAGAATTATATGATAATAGGAACAATAATGAATATAATTCAATATCATTAAAACAGTTAACTATTTTTTGAATAAAGTTCTTGAAATATTAGACAAAACAGAACATTTGTTAGAAAAAAATAAAACTAAATATGGTAAAGTATATATTATATTAACTAATTAAATTAAATGTGCATATATGTTTGGATTATAGCAAATATGATTAGGGCATGTATGTTGATGAAAATTTTGTTAATAATAGTATTAAATACTGAAAAAATTGGAATCAGATATTGTTCTAATAACTTTAGAACAATATCAAAGGCTTTTAACCAATAGTCTTAATCTTCGGATTCAGTTCTAGGAAAAAACCTAGTGAAAAATTTTCGCTTAATTTAATATCAGGTCCATTAAAAAATATTAAATTGGGCGAAGTGACTTAAATTAAATAAAATAATTTAGCTATCTTTTTATCAATTATTAATTTAATTGGTTTATGGGTTGTAGATAGCTATTTTATTTTATTATTCATAATCTATTTTTAAAAATTTTACACACACTAATTTTTACAATTTGACTAATTTTAAAAAAAAATAATAAACTCCAACATCCACCAAAATAAACAATTTTTTCAAAAATTGATCTTGAAAAATTCATCTCAGAACAACTATTTTTCAAAATTTAAAATAAAAAAAATAAAAATTTTTATAAAATTTTCATCCTATTCTTGTAAAACAAACTTATTACTATTTATATATAAATTTATTATTTTTTAATTTAAATATAAAGATTTATATTTATAAAAATGTTAATAATATAATTGCTACTTATGTAGCGGTTTCATATGTTTTTCTTATTTTAATATTATTAAAAAGGCAAAAGTTTTCATTAATTAAAGTTAAACAAAATAAAAATTGTTTTAAAATGAGGAAAATTATGCGTTTAAAGCGAGATTTATTTTTCACTTTAATACTGTTTTTAATAATATTTTCAATTTCATTTGTAAGTGCAAGTGAATTAACATACGATTCAAACACGGACGAACTTACAACCCTATCTGTTTCAGATGTAAATTCAATTGATGAAGATTTAAACGACGTTAAATTGGATTCAGTTGGAGATGATTCAAACGATGAACTAATAGATTCAGTTGATGACAATTTAGATGAGAGTGAATTAAATTCAATTGATGATACATCAAGTCCCTCACTGGACCTGGAGGACGATGAACAAGATATAGACGAAATTGAAAGTAATGATTGTTTAACTTTGAATAACAAAGCGCAATTATTGCGAGCTAGTGACAATGAAGAAATCCTAGGTGCTCAAATACATGTTCAAGGTGATACAGCATCAGATGTCTTAAATGCTATGTTTGATGCGAGTCCTGGAGATATAATCTTCCTTGATGGTAAAACATATAGCGGCACTGCTAACCGCCAATATTGGCAGTCTAGCACACTAAATGGCATAACTGTCTATGGTGGAAGCTATATTGGTGATACCACAATGGCAAAATTCACTGATGGAGGATACGTATTTACAATCAATGATTGTCAAATAAACAATGTTCGATTTGAAAATATGAATTTCACCAATTCCATGTTTTGGTTTGCTGGTGCTTCAGGAAGTATATCAAATTCTGTATTTAATAATTTACAATGTAGTGTACAAGGATTATGTTTTATGGGTGATCAAGGCTCTAATAGACAATATCCAATCACAAATTGTAATTTTACAAATTTGCATCACATTTACAATCCAAATGTTGCACAAGGCCAATACAATGAATTTGACGACGGACATGGTCAATTGATAGCTGCATTCGGAATAAAGATGGACCATTGTAACTTTGTAAATACCTCATCCACTAACCATGGTGGTGCAATATGTATTGCTGATGAATCAAGATGGGGTAGTAGAACTGTTCCATCTATAATTAACAATACAAACTTCATTGGTGTTGAATCCAAATGGTTTGCAGTTTATATACATGCGAACTTCTCAGATTCTGGAGATGATCATATTACCAGCCCGGAAATTGTTGAAAATTGTAATTTTATCAATTGTACAGGAACCGAAGAGTATTCCGCTTGTCTCGGAATAAGTCACGATGACCTTATTGTTAAAAATTGTAATTTTGTCAATAACACAGGAGGGCAAGGTGCAGCAATAATGGTTGGTGGATTAACCAATGCTGATGGAAGTCTTGATGATGCTGCATTTAACGGTAGAAATACAAAAGGTAATAATATAAGCATTATCGGATGTAATTTTACTGACAACTTTGTTTCAAGGCATGATACTGCAGCTAACCAATCAGGATTATATAATTATCCTGATGGGTCCACAGGTAATGCTGGAGCAATTTATGTATTTGGTAATGACACTAAGATAATTGATTGTCAATTCAATAACAACACAGCCCAAGATGGTAGTGGTGCTGCTATTTATATCGTTGGTCATAGAACTGTAATAAATGGTTCAGAGTTTTATAACCACAATAGTGATAACGGTACAGTTTTCATTTTAGGTAATAACACTACAATCAACAATTCTAACTTCCATGATAACGAAGCAGTATACACCGGAGCTTGTGTTTATATTGAAGGAAACAATACAAACGTCACTGACAGCACTTTCAGAAACAACAAAGCGGATAAAGGTGCAGGTATTTACATAGTTGGTCAAAACACCAATATTAGGGATTCTACCTTCGAAAGCAACAATGCTACAAATGGTGGAGCAATATATATTGACGGAGACAACAGTCAAATCAACTCCAACACATTTAATAAAAACAATGTAACTGATCAAGGTGGAGCACTATTTATTGAAGGAAGTGGCTCAAGTATTAGCAAAAATACCTTCACTTACAACGAAGCAGTACCTGCTAGTGCTGAAGGAACTACCGGTCTCGGTGGAGCAATATATGTTAAAGGTGACAACACAAACACTGATAGCAACACTTTCACTAACAATAAAGCTCGTAACGGATCTGCAATCTACACTGACGGAAAAAATTTCAACCTTCAACATGACACATTTGGTGAAAATCAAGCATGGAGTTATCTTTTGATTATTACTCCAGAGCCTGAAGAAAGTTTCTATAATCAAAGTGATGTTAATGTAACTGTTGTACACGTTGGTGGAGACAATATCATTAATGCAATCCATAACACAGCATCCAATGATCAAATTCATTTCTTGGATGTGACTTACTGGAACAATTACGGACAATCCATTAATACAGGAACTACTGTTCTTGAACCAGTAAATGGAGCTGAACTTAGTGAAAATGGAACAAAAGTTTATCAGGATGATCGTGAATTTGAACAATTAATCCAACTCATGATTCAACATGCAGATGGTGAAGTAATACTTCCAATGACAAATCTTATAACTAATATTTATGGAAATGTCACTGTAACCCTTACAAAACCATTAAGACCTGGAAACTATAGTGTTTATGCAATTCACCCTGAAGACTGGAATTATAAAGTCATTGAAAATACCAGTGCATTTAGAGTAATTCCATATGTAGACATCTCTACTGATAAAGACTCTGATAAGGACGAATATTATGTAGGGGACACTGCAATTTGGACAATTACTGTACACAATGCAGATAATGGTACAAATGCAACTAATGTAACTGTAACAGACAAATTGCCTTCTGGATTTGCATTTGTCAGCTATGTTGCATCACAAGGTAATTATGATGCTAACACAGGAATTTGGTACATTGGAAACATGACCAATGGATCAACTGTGCAATTAACCATTAACTCAATTGCAACATTCGCTGATAACTATAACAACATTGCTAATGCAAGTTCCAACGAAACTGATTGGAATTTGACTAACAATGAAGACAATAAGACTGTTAAAGTATTGCCTGTAGTTAATTTGACAATTGATAAAAGCGTTAATGTTGATGTCGTATACGTTGGTGAAAATGTAATATTTACCATTAATGTAACCAACAACGGACCATCCAACGCAACAATGGTTAAAGTGGAAGATGTTCTTCCTGAACAATTCGAATATGTAACAAGCAATGATACTTCATTCAGTGGAAATCAAATTATAATTCCTAAATTGAATGTAGGGAACTCATATCTATTTACAATTACAGCAAAAACATTAATCAACGGAACCTGGAACAACACAGCAAACGCAACCTGTAAAGAAAACGACACCGTCGTAAACGATACCGCAACAGTAACTGTTCTTCCAGTAGTCAACTTAACCATTGACAAATCCGTAGACCTTGGACATGTAAAAGTTGGAGACACAATAGTATTCACTATTAATGTAACCAACAACGGACCATCAAATGCTACAAATGTTGTAATAGAAGATGTGGTTCCAGAACAATTCAATGTTACTGGATGTAGTGATCCTAGATTTGAAAACAATAAGATCACTATTTCCTATTTGAATAAAGGAGAATCAATCCAATTCACAATTACAGCAGTCGCATTAATCAACGGTACCTGGAACAACACAGCAAACGCAACCTGCGATGAAAACGACACAGTAGTTAATGATACAGTCGAAGTAATCGTTGACCCAGTAGTCAACTTAACAATCGACAAAGCTGTTGACTTCGATCGCGTATTCGTTGGAGACACTGTTGTATTTACAATAAACGTAACCAACAACGGACCATCCAACGCAACCCAAGTCGTAATCGAAGACATCGTACCAGAACAATTCCAAGTAACTGGATGCAACGACACAGCATTTAGTGGCAACAAAATAACTGTTGACAAATTAAATGTGGGAGACTCATACGCATTCACAATAACCGCAACCGCATTGATTGCAGGAACTTGGAACAACACAGCAAACGCAACCTGTAAAGAAAACGACACAATCGTAAACGACACAGTAACTGTAATCGTTGACCCAGTAGTTAACTTAACCATTAACAAAACTGTAAACAACAATCACGTACAAGTTGGAGAAACTGTTGTATTTACCATTAATGTAACCAACAACGGACCATCCAACGCAACCGTCGTAACAATCGAAGATGTAGTGCCAGAACAATTCGGAAACGTAGTATGCAATGACTCCAGATATGCGGACAATAAGATCATTATTGACCAATTAAATAAAGGAGAATCAATTGTATTCACACTTACCGCAACCGCATTGATTAACGGAACCTGGAACAACACAGCAAGCGTATTCTGTAAAGAAAACGATACCATCAAAAACGACACAGTTAATGTAACAGTAGATCCAGTAGTCAACCTAACCATAAACAAAACAGTTGACCTCGATCACGTACAAGTTGGAGACACCATTGTATTTACAATAAACGTAACCAACAACGGACCATCCAACGCAACCCAAGTCGTAATCGAAGATATCGTACCAGAACAATTCAATGTAACCGCATGCAACGACACAGCATACAGTGGAAACAAGCTCATAATTGACCACTTAAATGCAGGTGAATCATACGCATTCACAATCACAGCAACAGCATTGATAAACGGTACCTGGGTAAACATAGCAAACGTAACCTGCGACGAAAACGACACAGTAGTCGAAGACAACGCAACCGTAACCGTCGACACAGTAGTCAACCTAACAATCGACAAAACTGTAGACATAGGTCACGTAAGTGTTGGAGACACTGTTGTATTTACAATAAACGTAACCAACAACGGACCATCCAACGCAACTGTCGTAACAATCGAAGATATCGTACCAGAACAATTCAATGTAACCGCATGCAACGACACAGCATACAGTGATAACAAATTAATCATTGCACAGTTAAATATCGGTGAATCATACGCATTCACAATAACTGCAACCGCATTAATCGCTGGTACATGGAACAACACAGCAAACGTAACCTGTAAAGAAAACGACACAGTAATCAATGACACAGTCGAAGTAATCGTAGATCCAGTAGTTAACTTAACCATTAACAAAACCGTTGAACCTGGCCATGTGCAAGTTGGCGAAACCGTAGTATTCACTATAAACGTAACCAACAACGGACCATCCAACGCAACCCAAGTTGTAATTGAGGATGTAGTGCCAGAACAATTCGGAAACGTAGTATGCAATGACTCCAGATACGCAGACAATAAAATCATTATTGACCAATTAAACACTGGAGACTCAATTGTATTCACACTTACCGCAACCGCACTAATCAACGGAACATGGAACAACACAGCAAACGTAAACAGTCCAGAAAACGATACCGTCGTAAACGACACAGTAAACGTAACCGTTGACCCAGTAGTAAACTTAACTATTGACAAAACTGTAGACTTAGAACATGTCCAAGTTGGAGATACCATTGTATTTACAATAAACGTAACCAACAACGGACCATCCAACGCAACTGTCGTAACAATCGAAGATATCGTACCAGAACAATTCAATGTAACCGCATGCAACGGCACAAAATACGTCGATAACAAATTAATAATCGGCCAATTAAATGTCGGTGAATCATACGCATTCACAATAACCGCAACCGCATTGATTAACGGAACCTGGAACAACACAGCAAACGTAACCTGTAAAGAAAACGACACAGTAATCAACGATACCGTAACTGTTATCGTAGATCCAGTGGTAAACTTAACCATTAACAAAACCGTTGAACCTGGCCGTGTCAAAGTTGGCGAAACCGTAGTGTTCACTATAAATGTAACCAACAACGGACCATCCAACGCAACAATGGTAGAAATTACCGATATCGTACCAGAACAATTCAATGTAACCTCATGTAATGACTCTTCATTCATCAACAATAAGATAATTATTGAAAAATTGAATGTAGGCGAATCATACGCATTCACAATCACAGCAACAGCATTGATAAACGGTACCTGGAACAACACAGCAAACGTAACATGT
>NZ_JAZNIB010000109.1:0-1556 GCF_045577275.1 Methanobrevibacter sp. | reverse complement strand
TTCAGAGTTGTCCAATCCAAATCTGTATAATGATACCACTAATCCTGAGAATAAACCGATTAAGGTAGCTTCTATAATTAGCTTGATGTAATATTTTGAATCTTCTACATTCAATCCTAATGTTTGCTTAATCATTTTCATGGTTTGCCTCAGGTTAGTTTTGGAATTTAATTTTAATTTAAATTATTAAAAGATAATATTTAATATTTGATTTATTCTTTGATTTTCTTGATTAATTTTGCCACATTTGCACCAAACAATTTTATGGTTTCTATTCCTCCTGTATCTTCAAGTGCAGTTCCTTCAGGACCTGCTATAACCATATTCCAGTAAGTGGAGCCAGGAACGATCATTCCATTTATTGGGAAAAACATGGTCATTTCCTGTAGTGTTAATGTTTGCCCGCCTCTTCTTGCTACAGTGATTGGGCCACCTACCATCCAATCAAGGAATTTGTCCCCTCCTCTGGAAACCTTTCCAATCCTTTGAAGTGCAGACATGATGTCTCCACGTGCAGTACCGAAGTAAACAGGTGCAGCAGGAATGAAACCGTCGGCTTCTCTAATCTTTTCAATGATTTCATCCAAACCGTCATCTAAAGTACAGTTTCCAGTTTCAGCACATGTTCCGCATGCAATGCAGGATTGGATGTTTTTATCTTTAAGTGAAATGATTTCGGTTTCAACCCCTTCATCTTCAATGGCTTTTGCACATTCCTTTAAAACCATAAGTGTATTGCTGTTTTTTCTTGGGCTTCCATTCAATAGTATAACTTTTGCCATAGTATCTTCCTTAGAATAATCTTTATTTTTGTTTGTTTGATTTAATTATGATTTTTTGATTCTTTGATTTATTGATTATTAATCAATTAAGTGATTATTTATCTTGTAACTCCACCAAATCCTATTAATGTGTCAATGCAGTCTTCAATTGCCTCTTCAGTCAAGGATATGATTTTAAAGGTATAGCTAATTTCATTTTCCTTTATTGGTTCTCCCTTATAGATGTCAATTATTATCACATCAATAATATTCTCGAATTTTTTTAGGGTATCCTTTATAACATGAGGATTTGATTTTTTATTGAAAATAGCGCTTATGTCCCTTGTGTACATTTTTTGATTGTTAAGCTTCCATTGGTAGAACTCCTCGTCATTCAATTTTCTCACATTTGATATCTTAAGCTTTTTGACCTTGCCGTTGTCATCTTCCAGATATAGGAAGTCCACATCGATTTCCTTGAGTGTTCCTACATGGATTGTATCAGAATAGATATGTTTCAATCCAACTTCACTTCCAATGGATTGGATGAGTTCATTGTATTCTTTTGTAAGGGCATTTATTGCCTTGTCACTTCTACCTAATGCCGCTTGGATGTCTAAGTCGGATCGTAGCCATGTCGTTCTGTGAGCCAAGGAGTTGCTGCTTGCTGTTGTCTTCCTAAGACCGCTTGGCCTCCGACTTCCAACTTCACTTCCAATGGATTGGATGAGTTCATTGTATTCTTTTGTAAGGGCATTTATTGCCTTGTCACTTCTACCTAATGCCGCTTGGATG
>NZ_JAZNIB010000108.1:0-6067 GCF_045577275.1 Methanobrevibacter sp. | reverse complement strand
AATATTAAAAAAATTTTTAAAAATGAAAGAATATTATAGATGTAAAAATATTAAAAAAATTATAAAATATAAAAAAAGTAAAAATAGAAAAAATAAGATAAAACTTAAAAGTCTAAAATTAACTCTATTGGAGCGTGTTTTGAACTTTGAATTTCATCTAAAATTGTACATGATTTAACTTTATCGCTTAATGATTTAGAAACAAAGAAATAATCTAAACGTGATCCTTCATTTGCATCACGTGCTTCTTGGTTTTTAAAGGAAGTGTATTGTCCTGCTTCCTTGTTGAATATTCTGAAAGCATCAACATAACCTAAAGATTCTAATTTATCCAATATTTCCCTTTCTTCATCAGTAAAGGTAACTTTGGTATCCAAATCAGAAATGTCATCTTCATTATGAGCAATATTAAAGTCACCAGCAATAATTATGTTCTTATCCTTAGCTAATTCTGCAAAGGATAAAAAGTTATTAAAGAAATCAAGCTTTTCATTTAATTTAGCTTTACTGCCAGTTCCTGCAGGAGCGTAAACATGAATTAAAGAGAAATTTTCATAATTTAAGATAGATGCTCTTCCTAATGCATCAGCAGATTCAATGAAGAACCTTCTGACTACACAAGGTTTTTCTTTGGTAAAAGTAGCTAATCCACCAGTTCTAGCACTTTCTCCTTTTAAGAAATAATATTCGTATCCACAGTTTTCCAAGAATTTTTTATCCATTTTTTCATAAGATGTTTTTGTTTCTTGGAAGAGAATCATATCTGGCTCTTTTTCCAAAATAGGATTTACATCCTTATTTTTTATACGAGTTCTTATACCATTTGCATTCCATGAAATTAACTTTAATTCACTCATTATTTTGCTTCCTAAAACTAAATAAAATTAATAAATATAAATTATTGATTCTTAAAATTTATATTAACAATATAATTTTAAATTTTAAATAATATAAACTTATTGTAGTATACATAAAAAAATTAGCACTTTTTTAAGGCTTTTAGTATTTTTTCTAAAAGATCATAATGAATAATAATTCATAACATTAATATATAATTATTGAGATATTATTTATTAACTTTTAATTTTTTTCTAAAATAAAGATATGGTGATTATTATGGATTATACTATAGAAGACAATGTAAAAACAGCTGAAGTATTAAAAGAAAAGCTTAATTTAACTAGACTTCCTGTTGCAATTAAATTTTTCAATGATTTGGATGAAATTCCTGAAGGAATTGAAAAAATAGATGAAACCCTTAGACATTGTGAAATGGTTACAAAAGCAGCTGACGGTGCCATGTTCTACTCAACTGCTGCAGAACAAAAATGTAAGGGTGGATCAAGTGCTATGGGATTGGAACCACTTCCTCCTAAGATTGCATCCGGTGAATTCTACTATAAATTAGGAAGATTTGATAGTGTTGAGACTGCTAAATCTGTAATAGATAATATACCAAGAAAGGATGAACAAAGCTTAGGAATCATCTATGCACCTCTTGAAAAGGCTGATTTCATTCCTGATGTAGTGGTTGTCATTACACTTCCTAAGTTTGGAATGTACATTACACAAGGAATTGTATACAACCAAGGAGGAAAAGTTGAATATAGTTGTGCAGGTATTCAATCATTATGTGCAGATGCTGTAAGTGCTCCTTATGTAACAAATAAGATAAATGCTACTTTGGCATGTAATGGTTCCAGAGGTTATGCAGGAATCGTGGATGAGGAAATAATCATCGGTTTACCTTGCGATAGCATTAAACCATTATTGGAAGCATTTGAAAATATATAATTTAATTATATTTAATAATTTGATTAGATTTAATAGATTTAATTAGATTTAATAGATTTAATAGAGTTAATTAGACTTTATTAGATTTAAATGATATTTTTAGTTATAAGAAATTATAACTAATTCTTTTTTTATTATTTTAAGGAATTGTAAACACTTGTTTATTTTCTGTATCCTCACTTTTTTTCTTATTGCAAAATGTTCTGAAATCACATGCAGTGCATGTTCTCTCTTCTGCATCAGCTTTCCAAGCTTCCTTAATTGAAAGTCCATTCATCTCTTTTACTAAAGAGGATTCAATATCACTTACGACCTTATCGAATTCCTTTAAGGAATCATCCATAAGATCATCATCAATATTGATTATCCTAATTGACCTATCCATCTTAAACTTATCTGATAAATCTCTGTGAATCGCCAAATCATCATCTTCATTCCAATTCTTAATGAGTTCCCAATCCTCTAAAGAGATAGAATGAATGGAAATGTCTGTTTCATTGTTGATTAAATCCTCTTTGATTGCTTTCAAGTCGTCATTTGAAGGAACTAATTCATTCAAATAAAAGATAATGCCCACTACTGGTTTTTCTGAGTCCTCTTGTTTCCTTCTAAGCCATGCATATGTCAAAATCTGCCATTCATGCTGAATCCAAGCCTTATATTTCATATATTCTTCTGAATCATCCAGATCTCCATTGACCATCATGGATTGGATATTTGAAAACTCTTCATTGTTTGGTGCACTAGGTCTTCTCATACCTTTATAATCAATGATTATTTCATATTCATCTAATCCTTCATCCAATAGTTTTTTAAATTCCTCATTCTTAGAGAGGTAATCCAAAATCTTATTTCCATCATTTACTTCATGATCATTCTCATGATCGTTCTTATTCTCATTGCTATGATTATTAAAATAAAAATCCAATGTATCCTGAAATGACTTTTGGTTGATTCTTTGTGATTCCCTATCTATCTTCATTGAACTTAAAACATCCACAACACCATTGATTGAATAATAATCAGACCTTGCATTTTCATCATCCAAGTCTCTTAAACCTTTAATCAATACTTCAGTATCCTCAATTAAAGGGAATAAATGAGCTCCCCAAAGATTAATGGACCTTTCCAACCTTGCACTGTAAATATTATCCTTTGGCCCATAATTATTTTGATATTCTATAGGTGGATTCAATCCCTTAACCTTTAATCTGCTTGTAATCAACTCTTCAATAGGACGTATCTCCTTTTCCCAGTCCCAAGGAAATTCCAATCTTTTATCTTCTGGACATCTTTCCCATCTTAAATATGCCTCTTCCAATGCTCCATGAATGAATTCACCAAACCATAATTGTACAGGCATTGATGGTGGAAGATTGCCCTTATTTTGATAACGGTATTGAAGATTACATGTTAAAAATGATAATAAATCACCGGTTAAACTATATTCTGGTATGATATATTCTTTGGATTTTGTTGAAAGTTTCATTCTTACACCAATTATTAATATTATTTCTCTAATTAATCCCAAAATTCATATAAAGTTTAATATATTTTACTTAAAATAACGATAAATTAAATCAAATATATATTGTCAAAACCTATAAATTCTTCATCCCTATTCCAACCTAAAGCAACGTTAGGTATTTTTATAAGTTTTTCCTTTTGACTATATCCATCAATGCTTTGATTTAAACCAACTAATAATAAAACATCTTTTGCTCTTGAAAAAGCAACGAAATATAATCTTGTCAAATCATCAAATGCACAATCAGTTGAATCCCTTTCATTTATTGATAATGAACTGTATCTTTTGATCCTATCTTGAAGGATTGATGTTGAATCTGCCTTTTTAGGGAATCTAAGATTTGATTCCTTGGATAGATTCTTCTTAAAGCGTGAGCCTACATCAACAATAACAAAAGGAAATTCCAATCCTTTTGATTGATGAATGGACATTATATTGAATCTATTTGATGGAATAACTTCAAATAAGTTCTCATCTATCTGCACTCCACCTGTTGCAATAGGAACAAAAATGTTTAATAAAGCCTCATTTACAGATTCCTTCTCATCTTCCATAGAGGAAAAATCAATATTTGCAGAATATTTATTGAAGAAACTAGTTTGAGTGATGGTTTGAGTAATTGCCTTAAGGTATACAACTCCTTCATCATCCTCCTGCAGCTGTGGAATCCAAGTAACTAATTTATAAGCCAATTCCATCAAGCTTGCCTTTTCAGGCCATTTAATCTCTGCAGATTCATCTGATGAAAAAGGATATCTCATTTGCCAATGAGTAATGAACTTTTCAAGTGAAACTGGGGAATGAGGTTCCGGATTGACATCATTCATATAGGACACTGCCTTTTTACGCCATTTAGTCATCTTCATACTTGCGGAATTTGGTATCTTATCATTTATCTTTTGGAAATTAGAATTAGGATCTATGCATTCCAACATCAGACCACAGAAAACTGCAACAGCATCGATATTCTGCAAGTCCTGACCTCTTGGATTAAAAACTTCAATAGGATGCCTTAATTTTCCCAAATACTTTTTTAATGCAAAAGGAAAAGTACGTTGACCATTAGCAGAAAGTTCCTTTGGGGAATAAGTTAAAAATGCTATATCTTCAGGAGAACCCTTTTCATCAAGTTCTATGATAATTTCATCTTCATCTTTAGCCAAATTAAATCCAGCATCCCTATAATTAATCAAGGTTTCCTTATTATCGAAATTCAAGCGTTTATTATCTTCTTTTGTTAAAACCCTTTTGACCTTTCTCTTTACAATTCCGTTTCTATTCAATTCATCTATTAATTTAGATAAATCAGATGCTAAAAGCTGTTCGCTTTTTCTAAACATTCCCAAAACAGGTATTCTATTTATGTCAGCATTAGCCTCTTCACCTTCATCATCACTATCTTCAGTATCTCCTAAATTAGGATACTCAATTTTAGGCTTCTCGTTTACACGTGCAGATTGATATTCATCATCCAATTCAACAAAGTCATTGCATAAGTCAATAATATTGGATGAAGAACGATAATTGGTTTTAAGATTAACTTCCTGGGCTTCAATTCCAATTCTGCTTACACGTTCAATGAAATTTGTAAAGAGGTCTACACTGGCTCCTCTGAATCTATATAATGATTGGTCATCATCACCAACCACAGTAATATTTCCACCATTCTTAAGGGCAGATTCAGCAATCTTAAAGTATATGCTCTCCTGCAGCAAATTGGTATCCTGATACTCATCAACTAAGATGATCTTTATTTCATCAAGGAAAACATCTAAACTATTGGAATTTAACCTATCTAAAAATTTGGTTTCCAACATTGCAAAATCATATATGTTTTGACTTTGAAGCCTTTCAACATATTCTGCAATTAGTTTTAAGGCCAGTTGCTTGCCTCTTTCAGCCGGAGTCACATCCTTTAGAATATCATTGATATCAATCATGTTATAATAAATATGCTCTTTTATTTTAAGCAATGTATCAGCCATAATAGTTAGATTCTTTATCTTAGGCTTTTTCTCATTATTGGATTCCTTTCCTGTCACTTCAGCTAAATATTCCTGCAATGCTTCGTTTTTATACCTGTCTTCCTTTAAGAGGCATTCGTTGATCATAACTGAATTGGCAACAAAGTCTTCAATTAAAATAGGTTTGCTGGTACCTGCCTGCCTATGTATACGCAATAGTTCATCAGCCACACTATCTATTGTTCCAACCTTTATTTGATTGAAATCAATCCTATGAATCTCCTTTATAATTGTATCATCAATGAGTTCACCACTGAACATCTTATCCATATAATGCGCAATTAACTTAGATCTTATCTTATCTCCCCAACTGAGAATACGTGACAATAGTTCGCTAGCAGCCTTTCTGGTAAAAGTGGTAGCCAATATTTCATTAGGTGAAACATCATCAACAAAAATGAATTTCAATATCTTGATTACCATAACGGTTGTTTTTCCTGAACCAGGGCCTGCTACAATAAACAAGGATTGGTCCTTTGGTGAAGATATGGCTAATTTTTGGTCCTCATTTGAAGAAATATCCCTTTCTAAAACGTTTACAACGATTTCTTCAAATTCTTCATAATCTATCAATTTTTTACCCCGCTTACATTTAATAAATCGATTAATGCATTTAATTATTTAATAATCTATAAATATTTTATTTTTTTATATAAATATAACTTATCACTGAGCAAATGAAAAATAATATTTTAAATTTAAATTCAATTAATTATATATT
>NZ_JAZNIB010000107.1:0-7252 GCF_045577275.1 Methanobrevibacter sp. | reverse complement strand
GGTCCTGAGGACTTTGAAATCGGTCAAAAAGTAGGACTTCCTATACAC
The DNA here is from genome assembly GCF_045577275.1 of Methanobrevibacter sp. Lineage (GTDB taxonomy): Archaea > Methanobacteriota > Methanobacteria > Methanobacteriales > Methanobacteriaceae > Methanobrevibacter. Next base: position 7,204 of record NZ_JAZNIB010000107.1, on the reverse strand, counting down.
TGCCCAGTGGATGAAGCAGGTTGTTTCACCGAGGATGGTGGTATCTATGCGGAAGGCTTCACCAAAGACTTGAATGACACCATTATTGCTGATTTAATTGCTCAAGATTTAATGTTTAAGCATGATACAATCAACCACAGATACGGTGTATGTTGGAGATGTAAGACTCCTATCATTTACTTGGCTACCGAACAATGGTTCATCAAAGTGCCTGAAATCAAGGATAAGATGCTCTCTGAAATTGACAGAGTTGAATGGGTACCTAAATGGGCTGGTGAAGGAAGATTCCATGATTGGGTAGCTAATGCTAAGGACTGGACCATTTCAAGACAAAGATACTGGGGTATTCCAATACCTATTTGGATCTGTCCTGATTGTGGTGAAATTAAGGTAATCGGTTCAGTTGAAGAGCTTAAAAATGAATCAATCAATGAAATCACCGCTAGCGATGAAGATTTGGTTCACAGACCTTATGTTGATGACGTATTGATTAAATGTGATTGTGGAGGCTCAATGGAACGTATTCCTGATGTATTGGATGTATGGATTGACTCAGGAGTAGCAGGTTGGGCAGCCCTTTATTACCCTCGTGAAGAGGAAATGTTTGAAAAATGGTATCCTTACGACTTTATTTGTGAAGGACACGACCAAACCAGAGGATGGTTCTATTCCCAATTAGGAACTGGTGTAATTGCATTGGACCAAGCTCCATACAATAAGGTTTTGATGCACGGATTCGTGCTGGACGAAGAAGGTAAAAAGATGAGTAAGTCTTTAGGAAATGTTGTCCAGCCTGAAGAGGTCATTGAAAAATACGGTGCAGATGTCCTTAGATTCTACCTTTTATGGGCTTGTAAGCCTTGGGATGATCTCAAATTCGTTTGGGATGAATTGAACAACGTTAAAAAGATGTTTAACATCTTCTGGAACGTATATGTGTTCTCAACCACTTATATGGCATTGGATGACTTCGACCCTGCAAAATGTATTGTTGACGGTCCTGATGCAAATGTAACTCTTAGAAATGAAGACAAATGGATTTTGTCTCGTGTAAATTCCCTTGCAAAAGAAGTTGGGGAAGCAATCAATGACGTGCACTTCCATTTGGCTACAAGAGCAATCAACAATTTCATTCTTGAAGACTTAAGCAGATGGTATGTTAGATTGATTAGAGGAAGAACTTGGGTGGAAAGTGATGACCCAGACAAATTAGGTGCATACTACTCACTTTACACAACACTCAATACCTTAATCCATTTAATGGCTCCAATCACTCCTCATTTATCTGAAGAGGTATATGAAAACTTGGTCAAAAACTTGGATGCAGAAGCAGCTGAAAGTATTCATATGGACGATTGGATGTATGATGAAGCATTGATCGACAAGGAACTTGAAGCAAAAATGGATAATGTGAGAGACGTTATCGAAGCATCTGCAAGAGCAAGGGATGTTGCAAGATACAAATTAAGATGGCCTGTAAGTGACATCACTGTTGTATCACAGGATGAAGACATATTGGAAAGCATATCCTCTCTTGAAGACATTATAAAAGATCAATCCAATACAAAAGAAGTTATCACAGCTACTGAATTTGAAAATCTTACATTTATTGCAAAACCAAATCTCAAGACCTTAGGTCCAAGACTTAAAGGAGATATGGGCATTGTACAAAAATTCTTCGGACAAGCTAAAGCAGATGGAATAGGAAATTCCATCAAGGACAGTTTGAATTCAACCGGCAAATATCTTGTAAGAGGAGAAGACAGAGAAGGCAACTTGAAAGAAATTGAACTCTCTGCAGATGATGTTCTTTATGAAACTGAACTTCCTGATGATGTTGTAAGTGCAGAATTTGCTGGAGGAAACGTATTCGTAAATACTAAAATCACTCCGGAAATATTATCTGAAGCTATGGCTCGTGAACTTATCAGAAGAATCCAAGACATGCGAAAGGATATGGACTTGGATGTTGAAGCCAATGTTGGTGTTATGGTAAACACCGATGCCGAATTCAAGGAATTGGTTGAAAAGCAATCTGATTTAATTAGTGAGGAAGTCAGAGCAAGGTCACTTGTAATATTTGATGGCAAAGCTTGTGAAGTTTGTACCGATAAAGGTTTAGGAAGAGAGTATGAAGACATTTCAGTGGAATACTCTAAAGAATGGGAAATTGAAAATCACAAAGTAATCATTTCTGTTGTAAAACTTAGCTAAGGTGTTAAAATGACTTTAACAGATTCTGAAGTAAAATATATTGAAGGAATTCTTGGAAGAGAAATGAACGAATTGGAAGAGGGAATGTTGGATGTAATGTTCTCTGAGCACTGTTCATATAAAAGTAGTAGGCCAATTTTAAAATTGTTCCCTACTGAAGGAGAAAACATAGTTTTAGGACCTGGAGACGATGCAGGTCTTGTATCTATTACAGATGAGTATGCTCTTGCTGTAGGTATGGAAAGTCATAATCACCCTTCAGCTATTGAGCCTTATGGTGGAGCAGGAACAGGTATTGGTGGAATCTTAAGAGACATTATCTCTATGGGTGCTATGCCAATAGCTCTTCTCGACAGCTTACGTTTCGGTCCGCTTGAAGATCAAAAATCAAGATACTTATTTGAACATGTTGTTGAAGGAATATCTGACTATGGTAATAGGGTAGGTGTTCCAACCGTTGCTGGTGAGATTGAATTTGACGAGTCCTTCAGAACCAATCCTCTTGTAAACGTATTGTGTGCAGGGCTTGTTAAAAAGGATGAAATAGTCATGGCAGTTGCTCCAAATATTGGAGATGTTTTCTTGCTTATGGGTGGAACCACAGGTAGAGATGGTATTCATGGTGTAACCTTTGCATCTGAAGAGTTAACATCTGATTCAGAAAAAGAAGACCGTCCTGCAGTACAGGTAGCTGACCCATTCACTAAAAAGAGAGTGCTTGAAGCTTCACTTGAAATCCTCGAAAAAATCGATTGTTCAGGTGTAAAGGATTTAGGTGGAGGAGGTCTTACTTGCTGTGTATCCGAACTTGTAGACAAGTCTGGAAATGGTGCAGTTGTAGACCTTAGGGCTATTCCTCTTCGTGAAGAAGGAATGACCCCTTATGAAATTATGCTTTCAGAATCACAAGAACGTATGATATTTGTTATCAACCCTAAAGATGTTGAATTGGCACAATCCATTTGTGACAAGCATGAAATTCCTTCTGCAGTAATCGGTGAAGTCACCGACGGAAATCATATGGTTGTAAAGGACTTTGATGCAGAGATTGAACTCCAAACCTTATGTGATGTTCCAACAATCCTTTTAGCAGATCCTCCTTCACTCAATAGGGAAATGAGAGAACCTGCTAAACCAACCGATTTGGTTGAAGTTGCAGATGGTCCGATTGATGAATCATTAATCAAGGTATTGTCCTCTCCAAACATTGCAAGCAAAGAGTGGGTTTACAAGCAATATGACCACGAAGTTCAAACTAGAACCGTTGTAAAGCCTGGTGATGATGCAGCAGTATTGCAGATTGATGATGAAACCGCTGTAGCGATTACAGCTGATTCCAACACTATCCACACTAAACTCTCTCCATATGATGGTGGAGCGGGAAGTGTTGCAGAAGCTATTCGTAACGTAGTTTCAATGGGTGCAAAACCTTATGCTGTTGTAGATTGTCTTAACTTCGGTAATCCTGAAAACCCTGAAATCCTTTGGCAATTCAAGGAGTGCATTAGAGGAATGTCTGATATAGCAGCTAAGTTTGAATCTCCTGTTATCAGTGGAAATGTAAGTTTCTACAATGAAACCGAAGGTATCAAAATCAACCCAACCCCTGCTGTTGGAGTTATCGGTGTTGAGAAATTAGGAAACATCAGAACACTTCCATTCAAAGAAGAAGGAGATAAGGTCATAATCATCGGTAAAACCTATGATGAGGTTGAAGGTTCCGAATATCACAGAGCAGTTCATAACTTGGAACAAGGAGATGCTCCTAAAATCAGAATCGATGATGAATTGGCATCTGCAAATACCATTCTCGATTTGATTGAAAATGATGCTGATTACACCAAATATCTTGAAGGTGAAGAGGAACTTGGAATAACCGCAACCCACGATGTATCTGCTGGTGGAATAGCTATTGCATTATCTGAAATGGCTATGAGCGGCAAATTAGGTTGTGAAGTGGACATTAGCAAGGTTCCAGCTGAAGAAGGCATCAGTGACAATAACATATTGTTCTCTGAATCTCATGCAAGATTTATCATAACTGTAAGCGCTGATAAGGCAGATGCAATAATCGATTCCATTGATGTTGATGCTGCAATTATCGGTGAAGTCAAAGGAGATTCATTAGTTATCAAAAAATGTGATGAAACAATTGTAGATTTGGCTGTTGCTGACTTGGATGATGCTTATCATGGTGTCATTGAAAAGTACATGGCTTAATTTATAATATTTTTCATTTCTTTTATTTTTTTTAAAAATTTATATTTATTTATTTTATTTATTTAATTTACGGACGATAATATGAAATTTATATCAAATTTAATTCCATTAGAAGAGGCTTTAGCTAAAATTGATGAGAATCAAAAGCTTATGGATACAGAAAAGATACATGTAAGGGATTCTCAAGGTAGAGTTTTAGCTCATTCCATATCTTCTTACCATAATTCCCCTCCATTTGACAAGTCTGCAATGGATGGATATGCAGTTATTGCAGAGGATACATTCGGAGCTTCCAATAATGTTATAAAAGAATTAAAGATCATTGATAGGATTGGAGCAGGTGATTTTTCCCAAAAAACCTTATCAAATGGTGAAGCTATTGTAATTGCTACCGGTGCACCAATTCCAGAGGGTGCCAATGCAGTTTTAATGAAGGAATTCACTTATGAGGATGGAGACAATTTAGAGATTCATTCCCAAGTGACTCCTGGTGAAAACATTTCTCCAAAGGCAGAGGATATTGCCAAAGGAGATGAGATATTAGGTGAAAATGTTTTAATCAGACCACAGGAAATGGGTTTGATCGCTTCAGCAGGACACAATGAAGTTGAAGTATATAAAAAGCCAAGAGTCAAGCTTTTAATCACTGGAAATGAATTGGTGGAACCTTCTCCAGAGCTTGATAAGGCTAAAATTATCAATTCCAATCAATTTACCATCGCAGCATTGATTAGAAGTGCTGGAGCTATTGTTGATATTGACCATGGTGCAGATGATTTTGAAGCTGTTAAGGAAGCTATAGACAAGGCAAGCAAAGAATATGATGTTGTAATAACAACTGGTGGAACCGCTATTAGTAAAGGTGACGTAGTTATCGAAGCGGTGGAGGAATTAGGTGAAGTCCTATTCCATGGTGTTGCTATGAGACCAGGAAAGCCTGTTGGTGCAGGTATTGTTAATGGAACCCAAGTATTTATGCTTTCAGGCCAACCTGTAGCTGCTATGGGTCAATTTGATATCGTTGCAAGACATTACATATTCAAAATGCAGGGAATCGATTATTCCCACAAGGTCATTAAAAGAATTTCCCAAGCAAAAATACCTTCATCTCTTGGAAGAACCGATTATATCCGTGCAGTAGCTGATGATAATGGAGTGCATCATGTATTGAATAGAGGTTCCGGTATCATAAGGTCTATGGTTGAAGCTAACTGTTATATCATAATCGATGAAAACCATGAAGGAATTGAAAAGGGAGATGAAGTAGACTTGATCTTCTTCAATGATATGGCTTGGCCGACCCTTTAAATATTAAACTTTAAAAAAAAGAATTTGATAAGAATTTTTCAATTCTTATCGCTATTTTTATTATTAATTTTTTTATAATTTTATTATTGATTTTTATTTTTTTATTCTACTATTCATATTTATTTTCTTATTTAACGACTCCTTCTTCCTAATCTATAGAATAAGTAATATGCAAAGTAGTCATCATGGTTATGTCTGCCGTTCATGACTCCTTGGGAATATCCATTATTATAACCTTGGTCATAAGCATATGCTTCCTCATATTCCCTTTGCTCCTCGACATAATCGTCTTGCATCTTATTTAATTTTTCATCAAATTTTTCTTTGGAAAAATTGGATTTAGGACTATAGGAAACGATTTTCTTCATTGTATCGTTCACATCATTTCCATCATAGCTCAATGCATAGATTGTCTTGTTGGATTCAAAATATAGATAAGTCACATCATGGTCCACAATGCTTCTGTGACTATAAAATGCAACGGCATGATGGCCGTCTATTTCCAACTCTTCAACGTCATAAAGCTCATCAAGAGTGGATTCATATCCATAGTTGTTTCTAAGTGACTTGTCATCTTCCAAGGCTACAAGTCCAAATGTGAATACATTTGTCTTAACATAATTTCCTCCAGATTCGCTTCCTCCCCCATACTCTGGTGGAATCTGAAAATTGGTGTTATATACAGTAATATTCACCCAATCTGAAGTGTCCACATCACTATTTTTAGCGCTTGTTGCACCAATGGCCAAAAGCGCTATAATCCCTATTACACATATTAAAAAAATAATTTTTTTATTCATATTTTATTCTATAAATCTTTTTGCTTTTAAAAATTTCTTTTTATATTTAAAATAATTAGTTTTTTATATTATGAAAACTTAATAATATTATTCAATTAAATAAATCTATTAAAATTTGTTAAAAATGGATTATTTATAAATTAAAACTTTTAAATAAAACTTTTAGAATTAAAACTTTTAGAAAAAAATCTTTTTAAATAAAAATTTTAAAAATTATCAAGTGTTAATATGAATGGTATATGGTATTATGTAATAGCCTTTATACTGATTTGGGTTATTGCAATTGTATTTAAGGATTATCTCACTGATCATGGAGTTGAAGTGAACTTCCCTATTTTGATGTGGAAAACTCAAAGGTTAAGAGGCTTCATTGATAGGTTGGCGAATAGGGCTCCTAGATTTTGGAGAGGATATATGAATGTGGGAATCGTAATCTCTGCAGGGTTTATGGTTCTTATGGCAGGGGCTTTGGTCTATTCCCTTAAAACACTTATGGATGCACCTACAGTCAGTTTGGTTGTTCCAGGTGTGGAAGTTCCAGGGTCTCCAATATTCATTCCATTGCTAAGCGGTCTCATTGCTCTTGCAACAGTTTTGATTGTTCACGAATTCAGTCATGGAATATTGGCAAGAGTGGAAAAGATAAGCTTGAAATCCATAGG
>NZ_JAZNIB010000106.1:0-1982 GCF_045577275.1 Methanobrevibacter sp. | reverse complement strand
GCTAAATACCCTGTTTTTTTAAAAAAAAAGAATACTTATATTAATTAAGTATTTTATTGAGATATTTATAATTAGGATTAGTTTTCTAAACTAAATTCAAGTGAATTTCCAACCAATTCGATATTTTCCAAGGTGTTTTCTGTTTTATAGACGAGAATTTCTACACCTTCATCGTATGCCTTATTCAAAGTTTTGGAAAATTCAGGATCATTTTCCCAATTAGGTCTGAAACTATTTCCATTCGGATGTTCAATCAGGAAAAATACAACTGAACGGATTCCCTCTTTTTTAAGTGAAATAAGCTCTTCCAAATGTTTTCTGCCTCTCTCAGTAGGAGCATCCGGAAACTGTGCAATTCCATCCTTGATTAAAGTGACTGATTTTACTTCAACATATGTTTCATCAATCGGATTCTTATTGCTGTCTAAATTAGCCAAATAAATGTCGATTCTCGAATTGCCAATTGTCTTTTCAGATTCCACAATCTCATAGCCAGACAATTCCTTAATTTTTTTATTTGAAATCGCATCTATGACAATCTTGCTGGCTTCTTGTGAATACATGGCAACAAGTGCACCATTGTTTTCAATCAAATACAAGGAATATTTGGTTTTCCTATTCGGATTATCGCTTGGCTTAAGATAAACAGTTGTGCCATCAATCAATAGCTCTTTGCATCTGCCTGTATTTGGAAGATGTGCTCTTACTATTTCACCATCAATCTCCACTTCTGCAATGAACCTATTGGCCCTATTTCTAAAAATAGCTTTCACTAAATCAGTCAATTAAATCACTCGAAAAAAATAAGAATAATAAATATAATAATTTATTATTCGATTAAACCACTCATAACTGCGCCTAAATACTGAGTCAAATCCTGTGCACCAAATCCATATCCTTGAGCTTCATATGCCAAATCTCCAGCTTTACCATTAAGATATGGAGCAAGCAATGCTGCATCAAAACTGTTTAATTCTTGAGAGAGTAAGCTTAAGCAAATTCCTGCCAATGCATCTCCTGTTCCGCCAACAGTCATTCCAGGATTTCCTGTTCTATTGATCTTCAATCTATTACCATTGAATATGAAATCATATTTTCCTTTGAGGATAACGGAACCATCAATGCTTTTGGTGATCTTATGAATGGCATCAATCTTATCGTTGACTTTTCTAAAGTCCAAATTCTCCTTGCCATCCAATTTAGCAAATTTCTCCAAGTTACCCAAATCCTCTTTTGAAGCGTTTTTAAAGAATGACTTGAACTCAGATAAATGGGGTGTGATTATCAAATCCTCTTTTTTAGAAACAAGGCTTAAATCCACTAATTTCAATGCATCTGCATCCAATACCAATGGCTTGTCAATCTTGATTGCAAGTACATTGAATAACTTGCCTGTCTCTTCCATTTGACTTGAACCTGGACCTAATAGGACAGCATCAACCTTGGATGAAAGTTCTAAAATCTCTTCCAAATCTTCAAGTGACAAGTAATCTCCTTTTGCTTCTTGCACGATAAAATCTTCAGAAAATGACTTGATAGCTAAAGCAGCATTCTTTGGAGTGTAGATATAAGTCAAATCAACACCTGTTGCAATAGCTGCCTTTGCTGAGATTGCAGGTGCACCGTAATAATCCTTGCTTCCTCCCACAATCAAGACTTTGCCATTATTTCCTTTATGGGAATCATTTTTTCTATTCTTTAATCTTAATAAATCTCCACCTTCAACAAACAATTCCGCTTCAATTGGAATTCCAATATCACAGGTGATTACTCCACCAGTCTTTTCTTCACCTGCCAATTTGACACCTGTCTTGATTTTATGAAAACTTACAGTATAATCCGCTTCAACAGCAATGTCTGATATCTCTCCAGTTAATGGATCCAAACCTGAAGGAGCATCCACTGCCACTTTTATGCCGTCTATTTCATTAATCAATTCGACAGCTTTTCTGACCTTTGTTCTAAGTTTTCCTTTGATTCCA
>NZ_JAZNIB010000105.1:0-8195 GCF_045577275.1 Methanobrevibacter sp. | reverse complement strand
TTAATTTAAAAATTAATGAAAATTATAAGGTCATACAATGGGTGTAGAATTTTTAAAGATTAAAGAAGTGGACGAAGCAAAGGAAATCATTAATGAAAAATTTGATGAACTTTATACTCCAAAATCTGAAATTATAGACATTTCACAGAGCAACAATAGAATCACATTTAGCAAAATTGAAAGTAAAATTGATTTTCCACCATTTAACAGGTCATTGAAAGATGGATTTGCAATTAAAGCTGAAGACAGTTATGGTGTAAATGAAGAAAATCCAAAAAAGCTAAAGGTCATTGACTTTTTAGAAGCAGGATCATTTACAGATAAGACTGTGGAACTTGGAAAATGTGTGGAAATAAGCACTGGAGCACCTATTCCAAATGGTGCTGATGCTGTTGTCATGGTGGAATTCTGCAATAGGGCAGAAGATAACGATGAACTTGAAGAAGATGAGATTGAAATATTGACAAGCGTCACCCCTACTCAAGACATTGGCCAAAAGGGTTCTGATGTGAAGGAAGGGCAAACAATACTTGAAGAAAACATCCTCCTTAATCCTCCAAAGATAGGAGTAATAGCTGCACAGGGAATAGATACTGTTGAAGTCTATAAAAAGCCTAAAGTGGGAATCATTTCAACTGGAAACGAATTGCTGACCAATCAGGAAGAATTGAAACCTGGAAAAATCTATGATGTCAATAGTGAAATGATAAAGGCAGCAACAGACAATTGCGGTGCAGAAGGAAAATGCTTAGGTATTGTAAAAGATGTCTATGATGACTTGAAAACAAAGATTCGGGATTCATTGAAGGAATGTGACATTCTCTTATGTTCAGGAGGAACATCTGCAGGTGTTGGAGACAACATCAGACACATATTAGATGAGCTCGGAGAAGTTTATATTCACGGAATCACTGTCCAACCTGGAAAGCCAACCATTCTCGGAGTTGTTGATGGTAAAATAGTCATCGGACTTCCAGGAAATCCAGTATCTGCAATTGTAATCTTCAACGTATTTGTTGCACCAGCAATCAAAAAGTTAGCTGGATTTAAAGATGAAGAGGAATCCAAAACAATTAAAGGAACTTTAGCAAGAAGAATTCATTCACCTATTGGAAGAATGCAATATCAATTGGTCAGAGTTGAAGATGATACTGTTTATCCGATATTTAAAGACTCTGGAGCGATATTCTCCCTTGCAAGTGCTGCAGGATATACAAAAGTTTCTAAACAGACCGAATTGCTTGAAGAAGGTGAAGAGGTAGAGGTTATCTTGTTTAACTGATTGCATTTACAACAATCTCATTGTATAACTATAATAAAAGATTTAAATAGATTAAAAAGATATTATTTAATATTTAGGTGTAAACATGGAAATCAAAGAAAAAACAATTGAAGACCAAAAAGTAGCGATAATGAATTATAAAGGATCACTAAATGATATGGAAGTTCTTATCGGCAAATTGAGCGGTTGGTTAGAAGTCGAGGAAATTGAAACCGCTGGAAAATTATTTGCAATATTCTACAACAATCCAAGAACTGTAAAGGAAAATGAAGTTGTCTATGATGTTGGAATTCCTATCAACCCAGAATTAGACCCTGATGAAACTGAAGAGATTAGAATAGTGACCCTTATTGAACACACAGTCTTATCAGCTATCCATAATGGAAGCATGGACAATATTCAGGAAACCTATAATACAATGGCTGAATACTCCATTGAAAACAAATACGACATTATAGGATCTCCTAAGGAAATTTACATTAAAAACAAATATGAAGTTGATGATGAAAACGATATGGTAACTGAAATTCAATTGCCGGTTATCAAAATGGGATAATCTTATCCCTCCATTATTTTCATAGAAATAATTACTATTTCATCTATAAAAGAGGTGGAATTATGGCAAAAGAAGGTTCTAAAAATAAAAAAAGATTATCTAAAAAGGAAGAAGAGAAAAAGCTTAATAAAAAAGTAGATAAGATAATAGAAAAAAACTTTGCAGACTTTTCATCCCAAGATGAACTTGAAAATTTCATTCAAGATGCTTTTGATATGAAAACATCCAAATTTAACAAGAATCTAAAACAGAAAGAAAAGGAAATTAATAAAAAGGTCTCAAAAGCATATAAGACAGACACTAAAAGAATGGATAGAAAAATAAAAGAAATGGATAAAAAAATCAATGCCAGATTTAAAAATATTGTATAAAAAGAGTATAAAAAAGTATAAAAACTAATGAAAAATTAGTATTAAAAAAAATAATAATTTTTTGGTGGGACTAGTTACCCACCACTCTGACATCATGTAAAAGCAATTTAGGAACAATGAAAGATCCTCTTTGCTTTATCTCATCACCTACAGCTACAGCATCACCAAGCAAATCATAGATATTACCAGATATCATAGCTTTTTTAATAGGTTTCTTATCACCCTTTTCAATTAAGAATGAATTGCTTGCCTCAACTGAGAAATCGCCAGTAATTGGGTTTGCAGTATGTGCTCCCAAAACATCAGTAACTAAAAAGGCGTCATTTATTTCAGATTCCAAAGCATGTTCCTTGAAATCAAAAATGATATTTGAACCGCTTACTGAAGGAGTTCCTGCATATGAACCTCTAAATCCATTTGAAGTGCTTTTAACCCCATCCTTATTTGCAGTGTAGATATCATATAAATATCCTTTAAGAACACCGTCTTGAACTAAAGTGGTTCTTCTGGAAGCTGTTCCCTCATCATCAGTTACGCCAGAGTTCAAACCGCCATCATAAGTTCCATCATCAAAAATTGAAAGACCTTCGGTAACTATCTTTTCACCGATTTTACCTGCAAGCCTTGATCTTCCTCTTTGGACATTATCTGAACTGAATCCGCTCATGAATGTGGAAAGCAATCCTGTCACTGCATGATAATCCAATATGACATCTTTATCAGCGGTGTCAATATGTTGTCCTCCTAAAGAGGATTTAGCCAAATCACAAAGGTCTTCAGCCAATTTGATTCCATCCAAATCATAAAGACATGAAGAAGTTGAATCATAAGCAGTTGCCAAATCACCATCTTTTAGGGCATTTATGGAAACTCCCAAAGCGAATCCTGTGGATTTGTCATAAGCTTCCACACCATTGGAATTGACAATCAACACTTCACCTTCTGCTGCTGAAAATCCTCCAGAAGTTGTTTGGCATCCATTGTCTTCAATGCAGTTCAATATGGATTTAAGGGAATCTGTAAGTTCATCCAAATCAAGATCTCTGAATTTCTTATCAAAGGTTCCATTGATTTTAGGCAATTTTTCCACTTCAGCAAAAGAGAAATTTTCATCTACTGAATTGAGTTTGGAATTCAAGTAAGCATTTTCACAGGTCTTTGCAATTTCCCCCATATCTGAAGTGAAAGCAAACCCTACCTTTCCATCTTTAATAACCCTTACACCAATTCCTAAATTGATTTCTTCCTTTGCAAAATTCAAATCTGTTTTCTGAGTATCCAATTGGAGCAATTCACTGCTGTCCAAAAAGATCTCATAATCATCAGAATATTTTGAAACTTCTCTTTTTGCTTCTTCCGCTAATTCATATAACATATTATCACACAATAAATGACATAAAATAATATTTATAAAGCATAACTAATCAAAATCGATTAATACAACAATAATTCAATTAATCTTGGTTAAAAACAAACTTGTCAATAGCTTCAGCCACTCCATCACCGTACTTGTTCTCACAGACATAATCTGCCATTTCCTTAAGCTCATCACAGGCATTTGCAACTGCAACCTTAAATCCTCCAGCACGGAGGAAATCAATATCGTTTTCACTGTCACCTATGCACATGATGTTTTCGATATTGTAATCTAAAAGTTTAGCCAAATCAGCAAGGCCGGTTCCCTTATCAACTTCAGGATCTGTCAAGTGAAGTGCAAATCCGCTATCATAGATTTCCACATCAAAGTCTTTCAATAAGTCTTTTAGAGGTTCTGAGTCCATGTTTTTGTAGAAACAAATTTCAGAAACCCTTGCATCAGAATCCTCCACAATCTTAAATGGAATGTCTTTGCCGAATTTTTCAAGCAGGAAATCATAAGCCTTTTGGGCTTTGGAAATATCTCCTAAAACAATTACCCTATTGTCATTATATCCATCCTGATAAATGACTCCACCATTTTCACAAACCAATCCTCCAGTAGTTCCAACAAGTGTAGCTACTGCATAGGCAAAGTGAGAAATGTTTCCAGTTGCAATGATTACAGGAATGCCTGCATCTTCCGCTTTACGAAGGGCATCCAATGCACTGTGACAAACCCTTCTTCTGCCGTCAGTAATTGTTCCGTCAACATCTACAGCTATTGCATCTATTTTTACCATATTAAAACCCCAATATCCGTGTTAATCATAATTCACTTATCTGCTGTATCTATGAGCAATATTACATGTTCCTTCCTTACTTACCATACATGCACCGATTGGATGCATTGGGTTACATGCTTTTCTGAATAGTTTGCAGTCGGTTGGTTTTGCCATACCTCTTAAAATTGGGCCACAAATACAACCTTTAGGCGCTTCTGTAACATCTTTGACTTCAATATCATACTTTTCTCTTGCATTCCACTCAGCAAATTCATCATTGACTTCAAGAACTGAATCAGGTATTTTAGGGAAACCTCTCCATTCTCTGCTTACTACATGGAAGACTTCATCCATCATTTCCTTACCGATGACATTTCCTTCGGTTCTTACAGCACGCTTATATTCATTATCAATTCTCGGAGTGCCGTTGTCGATTTGCCTTAAAATCATATAAACGGACATTAAGATATCCAATGGGTTGAATCCTGCTACAGCTTGAGGAATTCCATATTCAGTAGAGAATTTTTCAAATGGTTCAGTACCTAAAATTGTACATACATGTCCAGGTTGAATCAATGCGTTTAAGTTGGTTTCACCGGAATTGATTAAAAAGTCAATTGCAGGTGGAATCAATCTGTGACATGAAATGATTGAGAAGTTTTCAGGAGGTTTGTTCAATAATTCAGAAGCAGTTGCAGGAGCTGTGGTTTCAAAACCTGCAGACATGAATACAACATCATTGTCCACTTTTTCAGCAATCTCAACTGCATTTGGAATACCATAAACAACTCTTACATCAGCACCTTCAGCTTTAGCTTCAGCAAGAGAACCGTTGGAACCTGGAACTCTTAACATGTCTCCGAAGGTTGTTATGGTAACTCCCTTATCTATCAATTGCAAGCATTCATCAATTTCTCTTGATGGAACAACACAAACTGGACATCCAGGACCAGCTACGATTTCCACTTCCGGAGGAAGCAAAGATCTGATACCATGTTCCATAATTGTATGTTCGTGGGAACCACAAACATGCATAATCTTAACAGGAGTGGCTAAATCATTTATTCTTTTTAATAAAGTATCAGCCATCTCTTTCATACTAGCCATCATAACACCTTGATTTTTTAATAATAAGTTATCAAATTAATTTTTTTGAATTTGTCATTTTTTTAATGAATTAATCATATTGTTTTATATTATTATTTCAATAATAACTTCCTTAATTAATAAAATTTAATATTAATTAATAATATACTATTATTAGTTTGTCTTAATTAATAATATTTTTTAAAATTCAAACAAAATTGGAATGAAATTTTAAAATTTAAGATTAATGAAATTAAAATTAAGAAATCAATAGCTAAAGGTTTTAAAATGTATGATGATAAAAAGATTTTAGTTGTAATCCCTGCTAGAGGCGGTTCCAAAGGCATTCCTCGTAAGAACATAAGATTGCTTGGAGGAAAACCACTTATAGCACATACAATAGAAATGGGAAAGGCATCAAAATATGTTGATGACGTTGTTGTGACAACTGATGACAATGAAATCAAATTCATTGCAGAAAAATTTGGTGCAGAGACAATAAAAAGAGATGGAAAACTTGCAGAAGATTCAATTCCTCTTGATCCTGTAATTTATGATGCTACAATTCAAAAGGAAAAAAGTGCAAATGAGAAATATGATGTCGTAATCACTGTACAGCCTACTTCCCCACTTCTAAAAACAAAAACCTTAGATTTAGCTATTGAAACATTATTAAGCAAAAATAACGATGACGAATTCTTTGACACCATAATCAGCGTGGTGGATGACAGGCACTTAAGTTGGGGATACGATGAAGAGAACAGGAAGTATTTCCCATTATACAAGGAAAGAGTGAACAGGCAATACTTGCCAAAAGCCTACAAAGAGACTGGAAGCATATTCGCAACAAAAAGAGAATTTGTAACTGAAAACAGCCGTCTTGGAGACAATATTGGACTTATTGAAATATCCAAACAGGAAAGCATTGACATCGATAACTATGAGGACTGGTGGGTTGCTGAGAGAATCATGAAGAAGAAGAAAATATTGATAAAAGCTGATGCATCTCATGAAATAGGAACCGGCCATATCTACAGGGCATTGTCAATAGCTTCAAAATTGGTCAATCATGAAGTTATGTTCTTGCTTGATGAGGCACAGCCATTGGGAATAGAGATTGTAAGCAACAATAACTATCCTTACATTACCCACAACAGCGATAAGGGCGAAGGAAAAGAGGCTGATGATGAGGCAAAAGATGAATTGGTTGAGAAAATAGTTGAATATGATCCAGATATTGTAATCAACGACATCCTCAATACAAACTCAAAGTATACAAAAGCCCTTAGGAACAAAGGATTCTTCATAGTGAACTTTGAAGATGTTGGAGGAGGAGTGAAATATGCACATATGGTCTTTGATGCATTATATGAACATAAGATACCTCTTAAAAACCTTTACTCCGGACATAAATATTACATTCTAAAGGATGAGTTCTACTATCAATCATTTAAGGAAATTGAAAAGGATGTGAAAAAGGTTCTTCTTACATTTGGAGGAACAGATCCAAATAACCTAACCGAAAAGGTTCTTGAGGCAATCTTGAAGAGCAATTACAAAAACAAGATTGAAATTATCCTAGGACTTGGATATGCAAATAAGAAAGAAATCCAAGAAAAATACAAGGACAATGAAAGAATAGAAATCTATGAAAACGTCAAGAACATGAGCGAGCATATGCACGATGCAGACTTGATATTTACATCAGCAGGAAGAACCATGTATGAAATAGCTTCACTTGGAGTTCCTTGCATCTGCCTTTGTCAAAATGAAAGGGAATTAAGCCATATCTTTGGAAATGTGGAACATGGATTCATCAACTTAGGTTTAGGAGAAGAGGTTTCCGAAGAAGAAATCAGAGAAACATTTGAAAATACAGTTGAAGACTTCCAATTAAGATGTGAAATGAACAAGAGAATGAGCGAAGTTGACTTGAAACATGGATTTGACAACATTAAGAAGTTAATCAAGCAATCCTATAAGGAATGGGAAAAGGAAAATAAATAATTCTTAAAAATTATTATAAACTAATAATTATTATCTTAATAATCATAAATCAATAGGTGAAAATATGAGCATATTCAATGAAGAACCATTTTTAATAGCTGAAATAGGAGTAAACTATTATGATATTGCAAAAAAGGAAAATATAAGCAATATGGATGCAGCTAAACTGATGGTGAAAGAAGCGAAGGATGCAGGTTGCAATGCAGTTAAATTCCAATCCTATAAGGCAAATACAATAGCTTCCAAAAACTCTCCCGCATATTGGGATACAAATGAGGAACCTACCACTTCACAATACGAATTGTTTAAGAAATTTGATTCCTTTGGAGAAGCAGAATATAGGGAAATAGCTGACTACTGCAATGAGATTGGAATCATGTTCCTATCCACACCATTTGATTTTGATTCAATAGACTATTTGGATGAATTTATGGATGTCTATAAGATCTCCTCATCAGACCTTACAAACATTCCATTCATTGAAAAAATTGCAGAAAAGGGAAAAGACATCATCATTTCGACAGGTGCTTCCACTCTTGATGAGATAAAACTTGCTATTGACACAATAGAAAATACCAATGAAAAATACGCAAATGGAGAAGCGGGAATTGGAATCATGCACTGTGTCCTTTCCTATCCAACAGATAACAGTGACGCTAATCTGCTTATGATAAAAAACCTTAAGGATTTGTATCCAAATTATGAAATAGGTTACTCCGATCACACAAAACCTGATGAAAATATGCTTATTT
>NZ_JAZNIB010000104.1:0-1726 GCF_045577275.1 Methanobrevibacter sp. | reverse complement strand
ATTCCTGTTGGTGCTTATTATTATTCTTGTGCAAAGACATATGCAGAGGGTGAGGCAGAGGCATCATTTTTCTATGAGCAATGTCTCAAAGGTAAACAGTTTGAAATGCCAATTTACATTGATGTTGAGGATTCTCATTGGCAAGCTGACAACAAAACAGGAGTGACTGATGCAATCATTGGATTCTGTGAATATTTGGAGGGCAAAGGATTCTATGTTGGAGTTTATGCAAGTCTCTCATGGTTCAACACCAAGATTGATGTCTCCAGATTAAAAGATTATACAAAATGGATTGCAAAATGGTCATCATCAAAGCCATCAGTCACATTCAATGCCTTTGATATGTGGCAGTACAGTGACAATGGCAAGATTGGAGAACATGTGGTTGACCAAAACCTTGCTTTCATTGATTTTCCATCTATTATCAAAAAGGCAGGAAAAAATGGATATAGCAAAGGACAAACATCTCAACCGAAAAAGACCACAAGCACCACAACAATCTATATTGTCAAGGCAGGTGACACATTGAGTGGCATTGCTAAAAAGTACAACACCACTGTGGATGCATTGGTCAAGAAAAATGGCATCAAAAACAAGAATAAGATCTATATTGGGCAGAGGCTCAAGGTTTAGGAGGAATATATGACATCATATGAATTTGAAAAAGTTGCAAAGAATGCAGTCATTAAACTGATGAAAGAGAAATATGATATTGAGTTGACAATGTCTGAACTTGAATTTGTGTGGTTTGCTCATGAGTTGGGATATAAGAAATGCACACTCTATGCTCAGAAGTTAGGACACTATTATCCAGAGGTCACATATAACAGAGACAAGGATGAGATTTATGTGGACATCTATCTCAAGCAGAGCAACACAAAAATCTCTGCGGATGAATTTGATTTTGAGGCTCATATGTAAAGGAGATAAATATGGATGTAAGATATATCACTCAACATGAGGGTTATAGATACGAGGATTTAAGCGAAAAATCGAAACATGAGATTGATTGTTTCAATTATATCTTGGACAAGGTGGATGAGGTCAGCATTGAAGATGATGACATTCTTGCAGAGAATACTCTTGGAAAGATTAAACAGGAGATTGCTGAGGATGTGATTAATACAATAAAAGAACATTTGGAAACCTGCATTCTTGAAATGCAGATTGCTCTTGCAGAACAGGACAAGGAAGATTCCAAGGAGTAGTCCAATGTATAAGTCATGCAGTAAATGTGGCAAGATTCATGACACAAGATTCAAGTGTAATGCAGGCAATGAGATATATAAGAGCATGCAGGAGAGGCATCTGAGGAGCAAGAATGCTTGGACAGAGAAATCAAAAGAGATCAGAGAAAGAGCAAACTATTTGTGTGAGGTTTGCAGAGATCAGGGAAAAATCACATATGATGATTTAGAGGTTCATCATATCACAAAAGTGAGAGATGATGAGTCATTGCTCTTAGATAATTACAATCTGATTTGTCTCTGCCAAGAACATCACAAACAAGCTGACAAAGGTTTGATTGATAAAGACTATCTATTGAGTCTTGCTAAGAGGAGAGAAGATGAATAAAGTTGGTTGGTTCATCTTCTCTTTTATTAATTTATCAAATTTGTTTGAAAATTAATAAAAATAAGCGGATAAAAGGCAGGGAGAAGATCCCCCGTGGGTCATTGTGTCTAATTTTTAGACAATTTCCAAGACAAGTCGGATCGTAGCCATG
>NZ_JAZNIB010000103.1:0-2208 GCF_045577275.1 Methanobrevibacter sp. | reverse complement strand
AAACAGTTGGGGAGAAAATTGGGGTAACGATAATGGTTACTTCTACCTTTCATATTATGATATAAGTGCCCTAAGACTTGGCGAAAATGATGGCGCTTTTGCAATTATTTTAAATGATTCTATTAAGTATGATAAGAATTATCAGTATGATATAGGTAAGACAGATTATTTCTTCAATTCAACAGATACTGTATGGTATAAGAACGTTTTCACAGCTACTGGCAATGAGTATTTGTCTGCAGTTTCAACCTATTTCCAAAAGCCAACTAATTGGGAAGTTTCAGTTTATGTGAATGATGTCTTGAAATCAACCAAATCTGGCTTTTCAAATCCTGGTTATTGGACCATAGACCTTTTTGAACATATTCCTTTGATTAAAGGAGACATCTTTGAAGTTGTATTCAAGATAAATGTTACAGGTGATGCAGGATTCCCTATTGCTGAGAAGGTAAGCCTGAATAACGAATTCTTCAAGGAAGGAATTTCATTCTTCAGTTATGATGGTGTAAATTGGTCTGATCTCTACAGCATAGTATGGAACGATTATCCTGGACATCATTACAATAACTCTCAGGTAGCATGCATTAAGGCATTTACAGTATTTGATATGATAGATACCGTAACTTCATTGGATATAGAATATGATGGATTCAATCCTGTAAACATTACTGCTCATATCATTAATCAATATGGAAACCCAGTAAACTGTGGTGTGGTATTGTTTAACTTATCAGATGTTGTCATTCCTGTGAATGTATCTAATGGAGTGGCAAAAATCACTCACATTTTTGAAAAAGGATTGAATACAATCTTTGCAGAGTTTGTTGCCTGCGGATATGTCACTTCAAAAGCTAATGAAACCATTGATATAAGAAAAATACCTGTAAATATGGTTGCAAATATCTCTGTTGATTTGGATACCGCATTGGTGAACATCACTCTTAATGATTCCATCAATGAAACCATTTTCATTGATTTAGGTGATGTAAATTACACAATCAGATCTTTTGATGGCATTGCATCAATTAATTTGACAGGATTGAACGTTGGCTTGCATAATGTCAGAGTTTCACTTTATGATGCAGTCTATGAATCTGATGATGTTGAATTGAATTTCACAATTGATTCAAGAAGAACCATAATAACTCTTGAAAATATTCAAACAGTTTATCAAAGTGGCAAAGAATATAAAATCATATTAACTGATGAGGATGGAAATCCTCTTGGTGGAAGAGTATTGGAATACACTTTAAACAATTTCACTGATGCATTGCTTACTGATGAAAACGGTGAGGCTTACTTGAACATCAGTTTAAAAACAGGAAGCTACAAGCTTAATGTAAAATTCTTAGGAGAAAAGCTTTACATTGCCTCAAATGGAACTTCAACCATAACTGTAAAGACAAGTGTCATTCCTCAATACAGCAATTATACCTACGGATCAAAGTATAGCGTAAAATTCTTAGGCAAGGATTCAAATCCTTTAAAGAATACCACTGTAAGCATTGTTTTTGCAGGAAAAACATATAATGTCAAGACAGATGCAAATGGAGTAGCCAAGATTGATGTAAAACTCAAACCAGGAACTTACACTGTAAAAATCATCAATCCGAATACATCAGAAGAAAAGACTCAAAAAATCAAGGTCTTAAGCAGAATCACTGAAAATAAGAATTTGGTCATGTATTATGGGTCTGGTTCTAAATATAAGGTTAAAGTTCTTGATGATTATGGAAATATTGCAAAGAACGTCTCTGTAAAATTCACTTATAGGGGCAAAACCTATAATAAACGTACCGACAATAAAGGATACGCTTATCTGATAATTAAATCAAAACCAAATAAGTATGCCATTTCAGTTACTTATAAAGGATTCACTGTAAAGAATAATATAACTGTGAAACCTACCATAATTGCAAAGAATATTACTAAGAAGAGAGCAAAAACAGTTAAATATACTGCTAAATTGCTTAATTCCAAAGGAAAGATCTTAAAAAGCAAATACATTAAATTCAAGTTCAAGTCCAAAACATACAAAAGAAAAACCAATTCCAAAGGAATAGCTACTTTAAGTCTTAAATATTTGAAAAAAGGCAAATATTCAGTCTATTTAACTTATGGTAAATTAACTGTTAAAAGGACTATTAAAATCACTTAATGAAGTTCTTTAATGGTCTTTTTTAATATCTTTTCTTTTTTTTATTTTCA
>NZ_JAZNIB010000102.1:0-3057 GCF_045577275.1 Methanobrevibacter sp. | reverse complement strand
TTTTCTTCTTTATGATCTTTTTGCTGTTTTTGTTTAGTTTTATTTACTTTTCTTTCTTGTTTATTTTCTTTTTTTGGCTTATCCTTTTTAGTATAAATATTTTCTTTTTTCTCTTTTTTAGTATTGGATTTTTTAGGTTTTTCTTTTTGTTTTACTTTATTTTCTTTAGGAATGGATATTTCATCCAATTCTTCTTCACCAATATCATCAAAGAGATCCATTACTGTAGTGTTATCTTCTTCATCACCACCAAATATGTCTATTACAGTAGCATTCTTTTGTGAGCGAAGGTCTACACTGTCTTCTACATTGGAATCTGATTCTCCAACATCATCGAAATCTTCATCAATTTCATCCAAATCATTATCTATGGAACTAATATCATCTGGAATATCATCAATGGAATCATTCAAGTCATCAGAAACATCTTCGGATTCAACTTTGTGTTTTTTAGATGAATTTTTATTTATTTCATCATCAAATCCTTCTAAATATCTGTTAATTAAATCCTCTTTTTCCTTTTCCTTTTCGGATTTTTCGTCCATTTCTGCTTTGACACGTTGAATATTAGCCAAATCATTGTCTACAGAACTTATATCATCAGGAATATCATCAATGGAATCATTTATGTCAGCAGAATCATATTCACTATCATCTTCAAGATCATCCTCATCATCCTTGTCCTTACCAAGAATTACGGTAGTTACAGGATTGATCTTCATTGATTCAACAGCATCAATCTTTTTCTTTAAGTCTTTGACTTTTGTATTTATGATAGTTGATTCAATATTCTCCAATAATTTGGCCCTTGCCAAATCTCGGTTTCTATACCAATCTGTAGACCAAATATGGTAAATGTTCCATCCTAAACCATTCAAGACTTGTTCTCTTAATCTATCCCTGTCTCTTGCCACCTTACTTGAAGCATAATTATGACCGTCACATTGTATACCTAATATATATTTTCCAGGATTATCTGGGTCAATAATTGCCAAATCCACTCTAAATCCAGCACAACCAACCTTCTTATCAACTTCATACCCATTTTCAGAAATGAAATTATATATTGCATCTTCAAATGGAGCATCATCATAGTCATCTTCTTGAACAGACTGATTATAATGCAAGTTTTCCGCATATTCCAAGAAGCTCTGCAGTGATTTTACACCAAATGGAGGATTTGCAGTCAAATGAATGTCATGAGCTCTGAAATTAGTGAATACCACACATTTCTCTCTTGCCCTTGTAACAAGCACATTTAAACGTCTTTCTCCTCCATCCTGATTCAAAGGACCGAAGTTCAATGACATCTTTCCTTCTGTGTCATAACCATATCCAACACTGATTAAAATGACATCCCTTTCATCCCCTTGAATTGTTTCAAGGTTTTTAACGAAAAATCTTTCTTCCTTGCTGTCTGAGAAGAGCGGTTCAAATTCTGGATGTGATTTTCTTTCTATCTCCAATTCTTCCAATATAGCATTCTTTTGAGCAACGGAGAATGTACCTACACCTAAACTCTTCCTATCACCATATTTTTCAAAGTGTTTAAATATTTCCTTAACTACATCCTTCGCTTCAAGAGGGTTAGCTGAACCTTCACCTCTATGATACTGGGTATTAGGGTTATAATGGAATTTAAGACCTAATTCTGGGTCTGTATGAGATGGAGATGGATAAACCAACAGTTCATTGTCATAGAATTCCCTATTTGAAATGTTAATCAAGGACTCATGGCGACTTCTGTAGTGCCATTTAAGCATTTTAACTGGGAATGATAATTTACATAAATGCAATATGCTTTCCATATCCAATGCAGTTGCTACCTCTTCACCACTTTCACTGTCTGTCATCTGGTCAAAGAAGCTTGTAGGAGGTAATTGTTGAGTATCCCCCATTACAACAGCTGTTTTTCCTCTCATAAATGCACCTAATGCATCTTCAGGTTTCACTTGACTTGCTTCGTCAAAAATTACTACATCAAATTGCAATTTAGGATTTGTAGGATCAAGATACTGTGCAATGGATAATGGACTCATCATAAAGACAGGCTTAATCTTTTTGATAGCTCCTCCTGCCTTTTCAAGAAGGGTACGCACTGGCAAATGACCGCTTTTTCTAGTAAATTCTCCAGCCAATACCTTAGCTTCAGGGTCATTTGCAGCACCGTATATCTTAGGAATTTGGCTGTTTAACTTATTGAATATTCTCTTTCTATTAAGATTGATAATCTTTCTATCCAAATCTTTGAATTCTGCGATACGATTTTCATGCAATTCTCCAATGAATGTTGCTAAAGTGTCATTTTCATTGAAGACTATATTCAATAAACTGTCTGCGAAATTACCTAAAACCAATGGCTTTACATCATCTTTTTTGATGTTTCTCTTTTCAATGGTTTTGATGAATAATGATGCAGGACTGTTCATACAGGCTTTTTTGGTATTTGAATATTGTGACCATAAATGTAGACTTGATAACTGTCCTTTCCATTTATTCAATTGAATCTCCCATTTATCAAAAGGAACATCCTCTGTTTCTCTCTTAAATATGATTTTGCTTTTTGGATTTAATTTAGATTCTAATTTCTTAAGATTTTCATAGAACCTATTGCCTTTTTCAACATATTCTTCGATTCCTGAATCTATGCTTGGATGGAAAAGGTCATTTGAAAGCATTTTAACAGTAGTTTCACTAAATGTGCCATTGGATAAAAGATAAACAAACTTATTCATCCAATTTGCAACTTGCTTCAATTCATTTACATTGGCATGTTCACTCCACAAATCACCGAAGTATGCTCTTCCAAGTGCCTCATTATCCTTTAGGGATTGTCTGATTTTGATGTGATTTCTAACTTTAATCAAATCATTTAAGGCTTCCCTATCGCTTGGAACATTTCCATTATAAAGCTTATAGAGTTCTTCCTTATGGGAATTTCCACCGAATAATTTGAATTTCTTATTGGAATCCTTTTCCAAATCATAGATTATTGTATCCAAATCTGCAACAAGCAAATAGTCTGAGAATTTATTGAATAAGCCGGAAGCATGCTGA
>NZ_JAZNIB010000101.1:0-2701 GCF_045577275.1 Methanobrevibacter sp. | reverse complement strand
GAAAATAGAAAAAATAAATTTTTAAAAAAAATAAAATGAATTGAAAAATTTTATAAAAAAGATTATTCGATAAATGAATAAGCCTCAGACAGGATGACTGGAGCATTATCAACTACAACACCATTGTTTTTTAAAATGGCCTTATAATCTGCATGATGCCTTATGCTGATAAATTCATAATCCTTAGACCTAGATTCAACAATCAGCCTTTTACCCTTAAATTTCAAGATCTTGTCACTACCTTTAGAATTATCAGAATCTTGATTATTTAAGCTCCTTTTTTCAATCATTTCATCATTTGAGATTTTTTCTATCCGACCCTCTAAAATAAGGTCATTGATTATATTGAAAACCAATTCAAAGTCCAATTCCAAATCAATAGCTATTTCATCCAAAAAACAATCATTATACTTTATAAAATAACTTATAATTTCCTTTTTTGCCTCAAAATAATCGACTTTTCTAAAATTCGCTACCTTATAATTCTTCAATTGTTCTCTTATTGCTTCTCTTAAAAAGTCTGAAATGCTTAAATAATCCCCTTTTTCGATTAGATTTATTAATTGATTATGTATGTTAATTGGAACTTTTGTAGCAATGGTTTTGCCAATTTCCTTATTGTTTTTATTTATTTCTGTCATATTACCCCTCTTTTAATGAAAATTTAATATGTTAATAAATTGTGTTTAATTTAATATAAACTGATTTGAAATGCGAAAAAAATAAAAAACTTAAATGCACAATTGCACTGAATCACAATTGTGTAAAATCACAATAGGAGAAATAAATAAAATTAGTTAAAATATGATTAAAATGAGTAAAATGATGAAAAATAAGTTAAAATTAAAAAATAGAAAAAATAGGTTAAAAAGTAAATAAAAAATAGATAAAAAAGAAAATAAATAAAATTATTTATTTTGCATTGTCAAAGGATGCCTTTACAAATGAAGCGAACAATGGATGTGCATTGTTTGGTCTTGATTTGAATTCTGGATGGAATTGACATCCAATAAACCAAGGATGATCAGGCAACTCTACGATTTCTACTAAGAAATCATCTGGAGTTGTTCCTGCAATGACAAGTCCATTTTCAGTAAGAACATCTCTATATTCGTTGTTATATTCAAATCTGTGTCTGTGTCTTTCTTGAATGAGATCTTCACCGTAAGCCTCTTTGGTTTTGGTGCCATCTATCAATTTACATTCATAAGCACCTAAACGCATTGTTCCGCCCATATTCTTGATTTTCTTTTGCTCTTCCATCATATCAATAACTGGGTACTTAAGGTCAGACTTGAATTCACTGCTGTTTGCACCTTCCATACCGATTCTTCTTGCAAACTGAATGACCATACATTGCATACCTAAGCAAATACCGAATATAGGAACTTCATTTTCTATTGCGTAATCAACAGCCTGTAGCTTACCTTCAACACCACGGTCTCCAAATCCTCCAGGAATAAGGATACCGTCAAGTTTGGAAAGCTCTTCTTGGAAAGCCTTCAATTCTTCCTCATTTTCAACATCAACATCAGAGCTAAGGTATTCAATATTCATTTTAGCTCCGATTTTAGCTGCTGCATGATGTAGGGATTCTCTTATACTGATATATGCATCTTCCAATTCCACATATTTACCTACAATACCTATAGTTACAACAGGACTTTGTATTTTCAAGGAGTCGACGATTTCTGCCCATTCATTGAGAGTATTCTTATCATTTTCAAAATCAATTCCTAAATTAATTCTATTTGAAATGTATTGGCCAGCATTTTCCCTATCCAATACTAAAGGAACTTCATAGATTGATTGAGCATCAGGAGTGTTTACAACAGCATCAAATTCAACGTCACAGAAGTGAGCGATTTTTCTTTTCAAGTCATCATCGATAGGTTTTTGACTTCTTAAAACGATCATGTTAGGGTTGATACCCATACTTCTAAGTTCTTTTGAAGAGTGTTGAGTTGGTTTTGTCTTGAATTCACCGGCAGCATCCAAGTAAGGAACGAATGTTACATGAACAAACATGACATTTTCAGAGCCTTCTTCATTTCTCAATTGTCTTAAAGCCTCTAAGAATGGTTGACTTTCGATATCCCCTACAGTACCACCTAATTCAACAAGAACAACGTCGTAATCATCTTTAGCAGAGATTTCACGAACCATTTCTTTAATCTCATTTGTGATATGAGGGATAATCTGTACACATGCTCCTAAGAAATCACCTTTTCTTTCTTTGGAAATGACTGATTGATAGACCTTACCAGTAGTGATATTAGATATTCCAGGAAGCTCAACATCGAGGAACCTTTCATAGTGACCTAAATCAAGATCAGTTTCCATACCATCATAAGTCACGAACACTTCACCGTGTTGGTATGGGTTTAAGGTACCAGAATCCCAGTTTAAATATGGGTCAATCTTAATCGCTGCAACCTTCAAGCCGTAGGAACGTAATATACGGCCAATGGATGCAGAAGTAATTCCTTTTCCTATGGAACTAACTACTCCACCAGTTATTATAATATATTTAGTCAGACAAATCCACTCCTAATTAATTTAATAATTGATTTTATTGATTTTATAAATGAATTTTCTTAATATTTTTATAAAAAAATTCATTATGAATACTCATTAAAATATTAGTTTAATTTTATATATAAAATTTGTCTTATGATTTAAAAAAATTAAAAATTCTAAT
>NZ_JAZNIB010000100.1:0-2587 GCF_045577275.1 Methanobrevibacter sp. | reverse complement strand
AAAAAAATTGATGCTGACAACAATACTAAAAAATTATTGTTCCTAACTGATAAAGGACAAGATGCTTGTGTTAAATTGCTTAAAATATTCAGAAATTGGAATGATGAAGTTGTAGGAGATATTCCTATGGAGGAATTGATTGCATTTTCCAATACTTTAAGCAAACTATCTGAGAATTCTCTTGAATTGATGTAACTCCAGTTTTTAACATTTGTTTAAATTCTGGTTTATTCTTTTTTTAATTAATTTCGGTCTTTTGATTTTTCACTATTTTTACTATTTTTATTATTTTTATTTTTACAATTTTTTAATATTTCTTCAACAGATCTTAATTCAATTTTCATGCTTTTTTTAAGGTAAACCTAAAGATTTCAAGAAGTGTCACCTTTTAGGTTACACTTTCAAAATTTTTCAAAACCTTTATATACTATACTAATATAATTATTATTAAGGACGTGAGGTTAACCTATGATTGTCCTAGGTGTGTTTTTCAATGTCTGTGTTAGATACTCTTAAATCCCTCATCGGAGGGGCAAAAAAAGATATAGATAAAAATTTAACTAAAGAAGCAGAATCTGTTGAAGAAGCTGCTGATTCTATACAGACATCTTCAGAAGAGGAAATTGAAGTAAAATCTGATTCTGAAACTATTTCTGAGGAAGAACCTTTAGAAGCTGAAGCTCCTGCAGAGGAAGAAGTAATTGTTCCTGTGGAAGAGGAAGAAGAAGCTCCTGAAGAGGAAGCTCCAGAAGAAGTTGAAGCTGAAGAGGCTCCTGTTGAAGAAGAAGCTGTTGAAGAAGCAGTTGAAGAGGTTCCTGAAGAGGAAGTTTCTTTAGATGAAGAGGAAGAATCAATTGATGATAAACTTTCAGAAGATGAAGAATCTTTAGAAGCAGCTGAAGAAGCTGCGGAAGAAGAGGCTTCAGAAGAAAATGAAGAGAGCGATAATATGACTTTATTAAAAGAAAATGATATATATTCAATGGATGATATTGATAAAGAATTTACTCAAAAATTCGTTGATGCTGGAATTGAAACTGTAGACCACTGTTTCCAATGCGGTACCTGTGGTGGAGGATGTCCTTCTGGTAGAAGAACTCCTTACAGAGTAAGACAAATTGTAAGAAAATGTTTATTAGGACTCAGAGAAGAAGTAGTATCTGATCCTGCATTATGGATGTGTACCACCTGTTACACCTGCCAAGAAAGATGTCCTAGAAGTGTAAAAATCGTAGACATCATCAAAATGGCACGTAACGAAGCAGCTAAAGCTGGATACATGGCAGATGCTCACAAAGCAACTGGTTCTTTCGTAATTAAATTCGGTCACGGTGTACCAATCAACGACAAAACCAAAGAATTAAGAAAAGCTATTGGACTTGACGAATTACCTCCAACAGTACATTCATTCCCTGAAGCTTTAGAAGAAGTCCAAAAAATCTGTGCAGCATGTGAATTTGATAAATTAATCGGTTTCAACATGGAAACTGGAGAATTAGAATAAACATATTGAAGGAGTTATTATTATGGAGATTGCATATTTCTTAGGTTGTATTATGAACAACCGTTATCCTGGTATCGAAAAAGCAACCAGAATCTTATTCGATAAATTAGACATTGAATTAAAAGACATGGAAGGAGCTTCCTGTTGTCCTGCACCTGGTGTATTCGGATCCTTTGACCAAACCACTTGGGCAACCATTGCAGCACGTAACCTCGCTATTGCAGAAGAAATGGGTGCAGACATCATGACCGAATGTAACGGATGTTTCGGTTCCTTACGTGAATGTGACCACTTATTAAAAGAAAACCCAGCTAAAAAAGACGAAATTAACGCTATCTTAGCTGAAACCACTGACAAACAATACAAAGGTGAAACCAAAGTAAGACACTTTGCAGAAATTTTATACAACGATGTCGGTCTTGACAAATTATCTGAAATGTTCACCAAAGACTTAGGTATTAATGTAGCTGTACACTACGGATGCCACTTCTTAAAACCTACCGCAGAAGTAGGTATTGAAGAATCCGCAGAAAACCCAACCATCTTAGATGAATTAGTAGAAATCACTGGTGCTAAATCCGTACCTTACAAAAACAAAATGATGTGCTGTGGTGCAGGTGGAGGTTTAAGAGCTAGAGATATTGACGTAACCTTAAGTTACACCAAAGAAAAACTCGACGCTATGGCTGAAGCTGGTGTAGACGCTATTGTAGAAGTTTGTCCATTCTGTCACTTACAATTCGATGTAGGTCAAACTGAAGTTAACGCAAAATACGGAACTGACTTCGCATTCCCAGTAATGCACTTAGCTCAATTATACGGATTAGCTATGGGATTAAGCGCAGACGAATTAACTTTCGATGCACAATTAATCGACGCAGCTCCTGTATTAGAAAAAATTGAATAAGTAGATTCTTACTCTACTTATCTTTTCTTTTTTTTTAAAACAATTTTTTAGTTCGCATAATTACTAATAATTATTTCTGTTTTTAATAATTTTTAGAAAAAAAACATTTTTTATTTTTCAAAATCTAAATTTATTGTCTATGATCTGAAATTATTAGTATACTTATAAACTGATTT
>NZ_JAZNIB010000099.1:0-3836 GCF_045577275.1 Methanobrevibacter sp. | reverse complement strand
TTAGATAAAAATTATCATAAGAAAAAAAAATAGAAAAAAAATAGAATAAAAAATAGAAAAGAGAAAAATAAAGAATCTCTTTTTTTAAAAAATTAATTAATAAGGAGACCCGTTATCCTTGATATTATCCCTTATTTTCTTATGTTGATCCTTTGAAAGCCCTTCTTTTTGAGTTGAATTTCTAAGGTCTTCAATTATCTCATATGTAGGAGTGAGAACTGGACAATTCTCAGTGCACATACCACATAATGTACACATATATAAACCGGAATCTACACTGGTTTCATTATCCTTAAGGTATTTGCTCATAGCAACTCCACGACCACCTAAATAACTGTGATAACCAAATTCATTACCCATTACATTGTAAACAGGACAGTTTACAACACAATTTCCACAGCCAATACACCACAAACACTCTTTAATAGCTTCGCTTCTGCCGTTATCAAGCAGGATAACTGCCACTTTTTCAGCCCCATACATATTCTTTAGAAGCTTTTTCTCAATGTCTGCAGTTTTGGATGGGCCTGCTACAATATTGATATAAGAAGACAATGGCTTTCCAATGGCAAATGCTGTTTCCAATTTAGCAACAGAAACTGAATCCTCCAAAGAAGGCACTAATTTATCGATTCCAGCAACAACTATATGAAGTTTCTTGTTTTGGACAAGACTGATGTTACCTTCATTATGCACTGTTAAAAATGCACCATCTTCAGCAGCAATGGAATTGGAACCGCTGATGCCAATAACAGATTTATCTAAAAGACTTAAGACATCTGCCCTTACAGCTTCCATGATTTCCCTTGGAACTTCAGGTAAATCCAGATTCATTGATTCATTAACGATTTTTGTTATATCATGAACATTCAAATGAGATGCAGGGCCGGTTGGATGAACAGGAGCATTATCCACTTTTTTCAATTGTAAAATACGGTCTCCCAAATCTGTTTCAATGATTTTCATGCCCTTTTTCTCTAAAAATTGACTTGCATCTATCTCACGCAAGGTATTGGATTTGGATTTTGCAATGTAAACTTCATCCTCATTGAGATTGCTTGCAATTATTTCCTCATTAATAAGATCCAATAGGATTTGTCTTGCTTCCTCATCATCATGTGCTATAAAGCAATCAATATCATTCTCCTTAAAGCTTTCTTGAGCAATGGCTATCAATTCCGCATTGTTGTCTATTGCATCCTTTCTAATATCAATGACCCTTTTTTGAAGAGCCTGAATTTTAGGAGATTTGGTAAGAGGTTCGATTCTTTCCTTCAATCCTTTGAAGATCTTTCTCATTGTTTCCTTTTCCTCTTCCTTCATTTAAGCTCCTCCTCTTCAGAGTCAAGATAGCCTAAAACAAATTCAGACAAGTCCAAAACATCTAAATTCTCGGAATTTTGACTTAAGTTCAATTTGCAAAATGGACATGCAGTCACCAACAAATCTGCATCAGTTTCTTTAGCTTCATCAATTCTTAATTCAGCAATTGAATTTGATAAGTCACCATAAGCTGATTTCACTCCACCGCCAGAACCGCAGCACCTTGCCATTTCCTTATTGTTTTCCATTTCAACCAAATTGGAAATGGAATTTATTACATTGCGGGGAGCTTCATATTCTCCTGCATGTCTTCCCAAATGACAGGAATCATGGTAGGTTACTTTTAAATTATCCTTATGTTTAAGAGGGATTTTATTTTCCTTAATCAATTGCTCCAATAGCTGGGAAATATGGATTACTTTTAAGTCAACCCCAAGATATTTTTTATAATCTTCCTTTAATGTCTTATAACAGCCTGCACATGAAGTGAGAATGGTTTTTCCTTCCAAATCTTTCAAATTACCATTCATCTGCTCTATTGCATCGTCTAAAAAACCAGTTCTAAGAAGTACAGACCCACAGCACTGTTCATCATCTAAAGTTTCATAATCGATTTTTGCTATTTTTAAAATCCTTTCAGTAGCTTTGCTGATTGAATTCAATTTTTCACGTGCTGTGCATCCTCTAAAATATAATAACATAGTTTAACCTTATAATAATAAAAAAATTCTTAAATTAATTTTAAATAAAAAAGAATAATAATTGAGGAATCATTCCTCTTTTTCATCAATATCTTTCAATTCAATTTCATTCAATTCAATTTCATCTTTAATAGCTAGAGCTCTTACTAATTCAGTCGTATTCCTATTTAACTCATCTATTTTTACATATAATCTATAGACTGCATAAACGAGAAGGGCATATCCTAAAACAAGAAGCAAGTCTAAACCTCTACCAAAACCAAAGAACCCTGCAAGTGGATCACTGAATCTAGGTGCAAAAGCAAAGAAATTTACAATTAAACAAACTAGAACCCACAATGCAAATGTGGCTGGAGTGATTTTCTTAACTCTCAATCTCCTATAGAAGAATATTATGACCATTATAGTTGCTATAATTAATAAAACCTGATATGTACGAAATGGACCTATAATAATAACACTTCCCCTTTAATTATATTCTGAATAAATCTAGCACCATCTTTGTTAAAATTCTTAAACCGACAATAGCGTCTGTACCTTTGTTTTGAGTTTCAGGAGTATAGATTGTAGTAATTGTTACTTCAGATAATCTCAAATCCTTATCGCTTATCTCTTTAATGAATTCAGATGAGACACCATATCCTCTTGAAACGATGTTTATCTTATCTGCAGCTTCAGCAGTGAAAGCCCTTAGACCAGATTGTGAATCCTTAACGTTTCTTCCATAGAAAATGAATGTTAGGGCATTCATGATTAGATTTGCAAAACTTTTGCTGATAGGCATATCCTCAAAAGGTCTTGCTCCAATAACAACATCCGCTTCTCCATCCTGCAGAGGTTTGCAAACCTTTGGAATATCACCGATTTCATGCTGTCCATCTGCATCGAATGTAACTATATATTTAGCATTCTTATTAAGGGCAACAACCATTCCGGTTTTCAATGCAGCACCTAATCCTCTATTGATTACATGAGAAACAACAAAAATCTGATCAGGATATTTCTTTTTTGACTCTATAACTAAGTTAAGAGTGTTGTCTTTAGACCCATCATTAACCAGAATGACTCTGTATCCATTTTCAGCTATCCCTTCTATAATCTGGGAAACGGTCTTTTCCTCATTGAATGCTGGAACAACCAAGTAAACATCTTTAGTGATTTCTGAATTTTGATTTGACATACTATCTAATATCTTGAATAATTAAAATTTTAATTATAATCTAAATTATAAAGGACCTGCGTCTTCTTTACCTTCTCTCATTCCTTTTCCTGCTTCTTTTCTCATAAGTTTTGGATGGAACATCATCTTTATAAGATTCTGTGCATGTTCACGAGCCCTATTGTCTGCCAATTTTTTAAGTTCCTTAGGGTCTTCCTCTTCATCTTCGTGAACAAAAACCTCTAAAATATGAGTGTTAGTCATTAATTGAGCACGAATTAAACCTGTTGAAGCTTCATGAGCACACATCTTATCCTTTTCCATTGGTCCAGGCATTCCCAAGGCCATAACAATCTCACAATCTTCCTCTTCAATAAGCTTCTTACTTGCAACTGGAAGATCTTTAACACCAGGAACAGTTACGCGAATAATCTGTAAATCTGAAGCATTCTTCTTTAATTCATCTATTGCTGCAGCACCCATATCATAACGAGCAAATGTAGTATCTGCAATTCCTATTCTCATTTTACTCACCGATAAACATTTATTTAAAAAATTTAATTAAAGTTTAAATTAATAATTTTAATAATACATTTGATAATAACTTATCTTTATATTTTAATACATTACTAACTATGTTTTTAATTATATAT
>NZ_JAZNIB010000098.1:0-10276 GCF_045577275.1 Methanobrevibacter sp. | reverse complement strand
TAATAATAATAATTTCATCAAAATAACTCTTTTTTTAATAACTTAATAAGAATTTTTCTTAATTAATCCAATTTTAGAATTAAATTTAAGGAAACTATTTAATAATATAAATTAGAAAATTATTAATGTATAATTTTTATTAACATATTTTATAATAATTATTATCAAATTATTTCAAAACGAATTAAGTTTAATGGGTGCAAAAGAAAAATGTTAGAAAAAATGATGGAAAATCACAAAATCTTAATTGCTATTCCAATTATTCTTGCACTTTTATCATTAGTTCTTATAGGTGTTAACGGCTTAGAACAAGGTGTTGACCTAAAAGGAGGTTCACAAGCAGAATTACAATTATTAGGTTCTGTCACTCCAACTGAATTAGAGCAAACCCTTGATGCCAAATTAAACACAAACAATATAAAAGTAACAAATAATGGAAACAATAAGGTTACTGTTGAATTGGAAAATAACGTTAATTCAAGTACATTTACAAGCGCCATAAACGGAAAGGCCAATGTTATCAGCTATAATGAAATCGGTCCTGTTTTAAGTGAAGAAGCAATGGGACAAATTTATGTTGCTATGATCTTTGCGTTCCTATTTATGGCAGTTACTGTATTTATCGTATTTAGAGAACCTGTACCATCTGTAGCAATCATCCTTGCAGCATTATGTGATATACTTATCGCTCTTGGTGGAATGTCTATCTTTAAGATTCCACTGTCAATTGCATCTGTTGGTGCATTGCTAATGCTTATTGGGTACAGTGTGGATACAGATATTCTTCTTACCACCAGACTTTTAAAAAGAAGAGAAGGAACTGTGGAAAGCAGAGCTAAAAATGCTATGTATACTGGTTTGACCATGTCCTTTGCTGCAATAGCTGCAATGGGTATCTTATTTGTAGTTACTAAACTCATTATGCCTGAAGCAACTACCTTAAGTAATATTTCTGCAGTATTGGTAATAGGATTAGTTGGGGATATTCTTTCAACTTGGTTAATGAACTTAGGAATCCTTAAGACTTATATCGATTGGAGACAATCCAAAAAGCAAGACAAATACAATGTAAGTTCATCTGCAACAAAATCCAAATCTTCTGACGACTCTGACGATGAATCAGATGAAGCTTCAGATAATAAATCCAAATTAAGCTTTAAAGACAAATTAAAGAGAAAAACTGAAGTTGAAGATGATGAGGTAATGACTAAGATTGAAGAGGAATTGGAAAAGATTGACAATATGGAAGAATCTTCACAAGCTCCTAAAAAGTCTAAAAATAAGAAATCCGGTAAGAAAGTCAACAAACGTAAAGCTAAAAAACAAAAAGGAAAAGGAGGCAAATAATTATGGCAAGCGATTTATCAAAATTCTTTAAAGATAGACAAGTAATTATCCTCTTAATATTCCTTATAATCAGTATTTTAAGTATCAGCCTACTTGGTGTTGAACAAGGACTTGACCTAAAAGGTGGTTCCTCAATCCAATTGGAATTAGAACATCCTGTTAACGACACTACAATGAAAATTGTAACCTCTGTTTTAGATAAAAGGCTTAACCTTTATGGTGTAAGCGATGTAAAGGTCAGATCCAGTGGAGACAAAATGGTTATAGTTGAAATGGCTGGAAAGACACCTGAAGAGGTGGAACGGCTGATTGGAAATCCGGGTATATTTGAAGCTAAAATAGACAATAAGACTGTTCTTGTAGGAAGTGATGTAGCTTCAGTTGATGCTCCTATAGTTGGAGAATCTGGAGAATGGCATGTGCCATTTACACTGACAACAGAAGGAGCTAAGAAATTTGCTGAACTTGCAAAAGGCAAAGGTGGACATGAAGTTGTAATGTACCTTGATGGAAAACAGATTGATGACCATCCTCCTGAATTATCTGAAGGATTGGCAAGTGGAGAACCTGTGGCTGAAGTTGAAGTGACAGGTGGAGCAGATGATGTGGAAGCAGCAAAAGAGGAATCCAACACTGTATTTACAGTTTTAAAAACCGGTTCCTTACCAGTTAAAATCCATACTGTCGGTTCCAATACTGTTTCACCGGAATTAGGTCAACAATTCGCACAAGGTGCTTTGATTGCAGGATTGCTTGCAATTTTAGGTATTTCCGCTGTTGTGTACATCAGATACAGAAGAGCTTTCTTGGCAATTCCAATATTGATTACTACCTTATCTGAGATCATAATCATTTTAGGTGTGGCTTCAATTATCCATTGGAATATAGACTTGGCAGCAATTGCTGGTTTAATCGCATCTGTAGGTACTGGGGTAGACGACCAGATCATCATTACAGATGAGGTATTGCACCACGATGATGAAAACACAAGACACAGAAGAACAAGAACCCAAATGAACGTTAAGAATGCATTGTTCATTATCTTTGCATCTGCAGGAACTTTAATAGCTGCAATGTTGCCTCTTGCTTATGTTGGATTTGCAAGAGGAAGTAGTGGTATCGGTACCATTGCAGGTTTCGCATTCACTACAATCATAGGGGTTTTAATTGGTGTATTCATTACCAGACCAGCTTATGCTAAATTTATTGAAATTTTCGTTTCATAAATTTAAATAAAATTAAACAATTTAAAACTACTTAAAAAGAATAATTTCAATTATTCTTTCTTTTTTTATTTTTCTATTTTTTCTATTTTCTCTATTTTCTCTATTTTTTTATTTTCTCTATTTTTTAAAACAATTAAAAAAATATTCATAAAAATATAACAATTGTTAATTATTTATATGATAAAAATAAATATTAAAATGAAGGGATTAAACTGTTTTAGAATTTAGTTATGAATAATTAATTAAATAAAATTTAAAATTTAATTACAAATAATTAATTAAATGATAAAACAAATATATTTAATAAAAAACAACGGAGATTAAAAATGGTTGTAGTAATAGGAACTGGAGCTGGAGGAGCAATAATAGCAATGAAGCTTGCTAAATCCAATATTCCAGTAACCATATTGGAAAGAGGACAATACATTAAAAGCAAAGATGCCTTTGAAACATATGACATGAAATATTATGATAAAAGATTTGAAAATGAAAACAGCTTAGACTTATTGAAAACCACTTGTGTTGGAGGATCCACAATAGTTGCTGCAGGTAATGGGGTAAGAGTTCTTGAAGATGAGTTTAGAGAAGAGCTTGGCATAGACCTCAGCAAAGAATATGAAACAATTGAAGAATTGACAGGCATTCACCAAATGGATGATGACCATATAGGTGAAGGAACACAGAAATTCCTGGATGCTGCACGTGAATGTGGATTTGATGCAATCAGAATGCCTAAATTCATTAGAGATGAAGATTGCAAGCCATGTGGTAAATGTTCATTCGGCTGTCCTCGTGATGCTAAATGGAGTGGAAAGGACTTTGTGGATATTGCAATTGAAAATGGTGCAGAACTGATAGAAAATGCAGAAGTCCAAAAGATATTGACTGAAGACAAGAAAGTTTCAGCTGTTGAATATGTGCAAGATGGAGAAACTAAGAAAATCCAAACTGACTTGGTGATTCTTGCAGCAGGAGCAATTGATTCTGCAGTCATTTTGCAAAAGACTGGAATTGATGCAGGAAACAAATTGTTCTTTGACCCATTCGTATCTGTTGGAGGATACTTAAAGGACATTAATTACAACACTGAAGTTCAAATGAATGGGCTCGCGGTTGGAAAAGAATATATCTTAGCGCCTCACTTCTCATCTTTCATTGCAAAATACATTAAGGAATCCAATCCAGATGTTGAAGATAAGGACATTTTAAGCATTATGGTAAAGGTTCAAGATGATATGGTAGGTTCTGTTGACATAGATGGAAACGTTAAAAAGTTCAATACAATCGATGACATCAGAAGACTTGCTCAAGGTGCTGCAGCGGCAGGATCTGTACTTGAAAAAGCGGGAGTCGATGCAACAACCATGACTTCAACAGTATTCAGAGGAGCTCACCCTGGAGGAACAGCTGCAATTGGAGAAGTGGTTGATAAAAACTTGAAGACTCAAATTGATGGGCTTTACGTTGGAGATGCAAGTGTTATACCAATTTCCCCTGGAAAACCACCAATCTTGTTAATTTTGGCATTAGCAGAAAGACTTGCTAATCATTTAATTGAAGAAGTTATTTAAACTTCTTTTTTTCTTTTTTTTAACCCATATTGATTAAAAACAAAACAATGCAATCCTTTTCTTTTTTTAACCCATATTGATTAAAAACAAACCAATGGAACAAATTAAAATTCCCATCAACTGTTTCAATGAAATATTTTCACCATATAAAATAACACCAACAAATATCAGCACAATTGCCAATCCAATATTTGCAACAATTGATGCAGAACTTACTTTCCAACCTGCACGGTAAGCAAAAATGTAAGCCAATTCCAAGCCTACAATAGCCATTCCCAATACTACAGAAGTCCAGTTTACACGGGACAATTCAGTTAATACATTTTCAGGTTTGACAAGAAAAACAAAAATAAGAGCAGTGAGTATTGTTGCTACAGCATATGTTATCATCAATGTACCAAAGGCATTCACATTGCCTGGGGTTGATTTGGTACAAATATTATAAACTGTATTAGACAGTATAACCAATAAGATAGGCCAAATCATTTCCCACATATTTTACACCTTTGAATATTATTAATAATAAGAATAAAAAAATTAGAAAAATGTCAAATAAAAAATAATTAAAAAATTAGATAAAAAGCTAAAACCATTTAAAACTGTTTTGAAATTTCATCTGCTTGAACTAATCTTTCACAATAATGACATCTGAGAGTGATAGGATCAGATTCAACCAAATAAAATTTGCTTTCTATAGGCTCATCAGTATTTGATATGCATTTAGGGTTAGTGCATTTTACAATACCATTCAATTCTTCCACTAATTCCACTTTCTTTTTAGAAACTATTTCATAATCCCTAATAATGTTTATGGTGGCATTAGGAGCAATCAATGAAATCTTATCTATTTCAGTATGGTCCACTTCCCTATTTTCAATTTTAACTATATCTTTAAAACCTAATTTAGAATGAACATTCATAGCAAGGGTAACATTAATTCCTTCCTTTGGAAGACCTAATATCTTCAATACCTGAAGTGCCTTATTGGCTTGAATATGGTCAATCACAGTACCATTTTCAATAGGTTTAACTTTTAACTCATGTTTAGTCATGATTAAATATATCTTTTAAATTTTATTTATAATTTATTATTAAACATTTAATTAATAAATAGTTATATCTATTAAAAACAATAAAGTAATAAATGAATAAACTTTAAAAAAATAAAATTAAAAAAAGGAGTCTTAAAATGGAAGCGCATATAGACTTATTTAAAAAAA
Source organism: Methanobrevibacter sp. (assembly GCF_045577275.1). Taxonomy (GTDB): domain Archaea; phylum Methanobacteriota; class Methanobacteria; order Methanobacteriales; family Methanobacteriaceae; genus Methanobrevibacter. The sequence continues at coordinate 4,912 of NZ_JAZNIB010000098.1, read as the reverse complement.
TATTAACTCAAATTGAAGACAAAGTTGATTATGCAGACATAAGAGCAGGTAGTGGAAATAATACAGGCATAATCATGAAAGACAATCAAATTCAGGAAATAAACACAGGCATGTCCACTGTTGCAAGAATAAGGGTTTTAAACAATGGCGCATGGGGATTTGCTTCAACCAATGACTTTTCAAAATTAGAGGAAATTACAGAAAAGGCAATTAAGATATCAAACTCACTCACTGGCGATATTGAACTTGCAGAATGTGAAATCATAGAGGATAAAGTAAAGACAGATAGAAAAATAGCTGCAAGTGATGTTACAATTGAAGATAAAAAGGAACTGATTCAAGAAGTGAACAAGGCAAGCAATGTCGGAAAAGTGGTAAGTACAACAGTAAGCTATTCCGATGGAGAAAGCAACAGTGCATTTGTAAGCACTGAAGGGAGTGAAATTCTTATAGACAGTTCAAGAGTGGTTCTTTCATTGAATGCAGTTGCTTCAAACGGAGAACTTATTCAATTTAACCATGGAAGCTTAGGTGGAGTGAAAGGTTTTGAAGTACTTGAAGATGCAGACATCGAATCCTTTGGAAGAAAGATAGGTGAAAAGGCAACTGAACTTTTGGATGCAAAACCTGCACCTTCCGGAAGATTCCCAATTGTAGCTGACAACAACCTCACAGGAGTGTTCATTCACGAGGCAGTAGGACATGCTGTAGAAGCAGACCTCGTATTGCAGGATGATTCCATATTGCATGACCAAATGAATAAGAAAATCGGATCAGACATCGTCAACATCTATGATGACTCAAGCTATAAGGAAGGATTCGGATATTATCCTTATGATGTTGAAGGAGTCAAAACCAGAAAGAATCAGCTTGTTAAAAATGGAGAGTTGGTGTCATTCCTAAGCTCCAGAGAAAGTGCAGGCAAATTAGGCATTCCACTAACTGGAAATGCAAGGTCATCAATAAGCGACCAACCTATTGTAAGAATGAGTAACACTTTCCTTGAACCTGGAGACTTAAGTTTTGAAGAACTTATTGAAGACATCAAGGATGGAATCTATCTTAAAGGTTCAAGAGGCGGACAAGTTGATACAGGTAAAGGAATTTTCCAGTTCAATGCAACTGAAGCATACAAGATTGAAAATGGTGAACTTAAAGATCACTTCAGAGATGTTTCATTATCTGGAAATATTCTTGAAACACTTAATGGTGTTGATGGAATAGGTTCCGACTTCAAGCTTAGTGTAGGTTACTGTGGTAAAGGTGGACAAACTGCACCAGTTGGTGATGGTGGACCACACACCAGAATTTTGAATGCAATGGTAGGTGGAAGCAACTAATATTTATAAAAATTAATTTTATATTAATTTTATCATACTATTCATTTAATTAAAGCTATATTCAAAATAAACGATTTTGTATAAATAGTAAACAAATCGATAAAAAGAGATATAGATGAAGCAGTTGAAAAATACCATTTTAGCTAAAAATGGAAATTTTTTAGAAAAAAATAAATTGAAAAATTCAAAAAAAATAAAAATTTCTAAAAAAGTAATTTTTCAAAATTGAAAAGTTAAGTTTTAAAAAAATAAAATTATAAAAACTAAAAAAAATTATTTCAAAAATTTGAAGGTGAAAATATGTTAAGTGAAAGTGATGGAAAATATTTACTAAGTTTAGCAAAAGATGCCATTGAAACATATGTTAAAGAAAATAGAAAAATTGACACACCTTCAGATTGTCCTGACTATATGTATGAAGAACTTGGTGTATTCGTTACCTTGAACAAGCATAATAATCTTAGAGGTTGCATCGGTTATCCTGAACCTATCTATCCACTGCTTGATGCTGTGATTGATTCTGCAATTTCTGCAGCAATCAGAGATCCACGTTTTCCAAGTGTTGATGAAAGTGAATTGGATAGTCTCGAATATGAAATAACCGTTTTGACCAAACCACAGCTAATCGAAGTTGAAAGACCAATTGATTACTTGGACAATATAATTATTGGAGAAGACGGATTGATAGTGGAGAAAGGATTCTATAGAGGATTGCTATTGCCTCAAGTCGCTCCAGAACATAATATGGACAAGGAGGAATTCATATCTCATACCTGTATGAAGGCAGGGCTCAGACCAGACGCATGGCTTGATGAAAATACGAAAGTATACAAATTCCAAGGGCAAATATTTAAATAAAGCCTTTAATAAAAGTATTAACTTAAAACATTGAATAAAAATGATTTTTAAAAATTACAATTATAAAAAAAATTACTAAATTATGATTACACGGTGATAAAAAATGATGTTACCAACAATTCCAACTCCAGATGAATTATTAGATAAAGGTTTCAGAAGAGGTAAGAAGGCAGCTGATCTGCGAAGAGGAGAAAAGATGCCTAAACATTTGAAGGGCAAACGTATTGAAGAGACAAGAGTAATCACTGCTTGCCAAGTCATTAAAGACAGACTTAAAATGATCTTAGACCGTACCCCTGAAATCGAAGAACTTCCAGAATTTTATCAGGATTATATAGACATTACTGTAGGTGTGGATGATTTCAAGCAAGCATTAGGTGCACTTAATTGGGCATATGGTATTATTACCCAACTCGAAAAGGAATATGGTGCAAAAATAAGAAAGTCATCATCAGAAAGAGCAACCGGCCTTAGAAAACAGGCTTACGGAAGAATCTCTTCAGTTGTTCATAAGATTGAAAAGGATTTGGACTTTTTAGATTTTGCTAAACAATCCTTAAGAAATATGCCTACTGTTGACTTTGATGCAATAAGCATTGTTATTGCAGGATTCCCAAATGTGGGAAAATCAACATTGTTGACTCATATCACTGATGCTGAACCTCAAGTGGCTAATTATCCATTTACCACAAAAGGTATTCAAATCGGACACTTCGAGAAAAAATGGCAGCATTACCAAATCATTGACACTCCAGGTTTATTGGATAGGCCTATCGGAGATATGAATGATATTGAAATGAACGCTATGGTTGCCCTCGAACACTTGGCTGATGCTATATTGTTCATATTTGATGGATCTGAAACTTGCGGATACCTTCTTGAAAATCAATACAATCTCTTAGAAGAAATCAAAAATGTGTTTGATGCACCAATCATATATTTATTCAATAAGATGGATATTGCAGAGTATGATGGCATAAGACATGATTATATCCAACAATACATTGACAAAACCGAAAATCCTTTGCTTATCTCAGCTGCAGAAGGTGAAGGTATTGAAGAGATTATCGATTTGATCATGCAAGTTGAAAAAAGAGAAAGAACAAGTGAAGAGGAAGACGAATATGAAGATGATGAGAATTACTTTGATTTAACATAAATAATCTATTCTCATATTCTTTTTTTTTAATTTTTAAAATTTATTCTTTATTTAATTTAAAATTTTTTTCTAATTCTTTAAATTTTTATTTTATATTTAATAATTTGATTGAAGGGATATTATGGATTTTTATTTAGTAAACGGTAGTCCAAGAAAGAAATATAATACTGCCCAATTATTGGAAAAGGCAAGTGAAGGAATTATTGATGAATTAAAGAAAGACTTTGATGAAGAGGAAATAAACATTCATCAAATTCACTTATATGATTTGAATTATAAAGGCTGCAAATCTTGTTTCCATTGTAAAAGGATTGGTGGAAAATATTATGCGCAGTGCCCTATTAAAGATGACTTAAGGGAATTGTTGCCAAAAATGCAAAATGCAGATGGGATTATTTTCGGTACTCCCATTTACTTCGGTGAAATAACCGGTGAACTCAGGTCATTTTTAGAAAGATTCCTGTTTTCAGTATTTGTTTATGGTGGAGAATCAAATGCTCCAAAAAGAATGCCTATTGGAATGATCTACTCCATGAATGTTACAGAAGAAGTTTGTGAGCAAATCTATGGCAATAAGTTTGAAATTTTGGAAAACGTTATTGGCGGCATATATTCACAACCTCATATTTTAAGAGTTTATGACACTTACCAGTTTTCAGACTATTCCAAATATGAAAACTATGCATTTGATCCTGAATTAAAAGCTAAAAGAAAAGAGGAACATTTCCATATTGACTTGGAAGATGCTTATAATTTAGGTAAAAAAATAGCTCAAGACAGTTTGAAAATATAATTATTTCTTTTTTTCTTTTCATTTTTTTATAAAATACAATACCCTTTTCTTTTTTTATCTTTCTTATAGAATAAGGATTTTTCTTTTTTCTTTTTTAATAAATCAATAATAATCTAAAATTGTGGAAAATCGTTAAAATAGTCTAAATTAATTAAAATAGATAAAATATTATAAAAATTATAAAAATAGTTTAAATCTTAAAAAATAGTTAAATCTTAAAAAAATAGTAAAAAAATAAAATAATTTTATTAAAAAAAATAAAAGTAATAAGATAAGTTAATTATCTTATTCTTTGTCGATAGCTAATGCAATATCATCTGCTTTTACAGTTTGTCTTTTTGCAATTTTAGCGTATTCAATTGCTTTTTTAGCGACTGCTGCTGCGTCAGCTTCTAAGTATGCTACTAATGCGTCTACTGCGTCAGCACTTACTCTTTCAGCACCAGCTTCTTTGATAATCCTATTTACAGGAGCTTTAGGAATTGCCATAATTTTCACCTCCGTTTTAATAGTATAGTAATATTATATCAATACTTAGTATTAAAGCTTTTCCCTTTTTTAGGTCTAATTTACTCAATTTTACTTGATTTCTTGATAGCATTAAAGAGATACTGACTTTTTTAAAATAAAAACAAATTTCATATTTTTTTGAAAAAAAGTGAAAATTTTCATAATTTTTAGAGAAAAATCTAAAATTTTTTGAAAGATAATTAAAAAATGTGTGGAAAAATTTAAAAAAAATAATTTTTGCAAGAAGATCTT
>NZ_JAZNIB010000097.1:0-3023 GCF_045577275.1 Methanobrevibacter sp. | reverse complement strand
TTTATTGAAAATTATTTAATAACATATTTATGCTGCTGAATTTCATAACTACTATTATATTTATTTCGAAGGGGAGATTTTATGAAATTAAATTCAGTTTCAACCATGAACTGATAGATGAAAATAATTTGGATGAGATATTTGATAATATTGGAAACTTGTTGGATGTGCGTTTTGATGAAAATTTAAATCCTTACCGTCAAAAGAATGACGGAAAAATTTACGAACTCAAAAAAACCACAGACAAAAACATTGAAAAGGAAACCAACGCATTTTTCAAATTCACATTCAAGGACAGGATTGATGTACCTCTGTATAAGTTTTTAGTCCTAAAAAAGGACGATGAATTAACTGTTTTGGCAAATATTCACTCTTCAATATTTGATTACTCTGCAATAAATGTCATCAAGGAACTGTTCAACAACCCTGAAGCAGCCAATATTCCAAAAGTCATCGGCTCTTACTTTGAAGAGTATGAGGAATATTTGAATTCACCAGATTTTGATGATGATCGTTCCTATTGGGATAATAAACTTCTGGATGCTGAAGATTATGTGAAATATTTCAATATAAAGTCAAATAATTATCGAAACATTAGTTTTTCTATTGAAAACGATTCCCTTTCCACCTTCCTTAAAAATCATAAAATTTCAAAATATAATTTCTTTACCGCTATTTTTTCATTATATTTCTCCCGAATAGATTCAACAGAAGGATGTCTATTGAAATCCTCAATTAACACTGAAGAAGTTGTTTTTGGAGCCAATGCCAAAAATACTTTATTAATGATAGATTACTATAAGAATGACACTTTCGAAGAATATTTAAACAGAATCGAAGAAGATTACAGAGATGCCCTGGAACATACCAGGGTTCGTATTGAAGATTATGTTGACAGTTCATTTTATTATGCGATTCACGATTTCACTAAGCTAAATGATATTGATGTAAGAAACGGAGACGGATCTGCCTTAACATTAAATTTATATGAAGATTCAATTGACGTCATATACAATTATGAGATATTTTCAGAAATTTACATTAAATATCTCATAGGAAATATAAAACATTTGACCGATAATGTATTGGAAAGCATCAATCAGCGCTGCGGCGATTTGGAAGTTTTATCAATCGGAAATCAATATGATTTCAATGGCTTATATGAATTGACCGAATCTCAAAGGACTGTTTATTCTGATGCTCAAAATGAAACGGGCACAAGATATAACAACCCTCTCAAATTAGGATTGGGGAATTCATACTCTGTTGCAAAAATTAAAAAAGCCATAAACAAATTACTGAAACTGCATCCAGTTTTAACCTCACGTGTCCTAGATGAAGGAAACCTGATAGGGTTTGACGCTAAGCCGCCTGTAGCGGTCGGTTTGACTGAAGACATTGAAAGTTTTGTCAGGCCTTTTGAATTGAATAAGTATCTGTCCCGATTTTTGATTGTGGAAGATAAGAGTGATGTGTTTTTATGTATGGATTTCCACAGTTTGATTTTCGATGCAACATCATTCAATACAGTAATAAACAGTTTATTGAAAATCTTAAATGGAGAAAATACTGAATTGGTGGACACTGGAGTTTTAAGAGAAATATCATTTGAAGAAGCCATTAACGATTCTGAATATAGGGGTTACGCCCAAAAGTTCTACGACAGTGCATTGTCCGAAAGGGATGAGGTTAATGATTTGGTATTTTCCGTTGCCGAAGACAGTTCAAAATCTTATGTTGAACGTTTCAGCATTGATGAAGAGAATTTAACTTCATTTTTAGATCATCATAATATAACCCGAAATCAGTTTTTCGCAAGCGTATTTGCATATACCCTGTCAAGATTTACTGGTTCATCCAAAGTCATATTTGATTTAATCACTGATGGCAGGGCTCATTTGGGTTTGTCTGATTCTGTAGGAATGTTTTACCAAACATCCCCAGTGCTTATGGAGTGTAACAATCAAAGTGTTGAATCTTTCATGAATTATTCCCGTGATATAATTGATACTGTAAGCAAATTTGACTTGTATTCATTCATGGAACTTGTGTTTGACTATCAGCTGGAAAATACAGTTTCATTTGGTGTTTTACAGGATATTTTTTCCTCTACAATAGATATGGAATTTGAAATGCTGGAAAAAGACATGTGGGCTAATTTTTCAACAGTGGTCTATTATGCAAAAAGAGATACATTGGAAATAAGAATATTCTACTCCGAGAAATACTCCGATAATTTTGTAAAACACTTTGTTGATTCATTCAAATTAATATTGGGGGGTATCGTTAGAGAAGAGATGTTGTCTGATATTAATTATGTCGATGAAGCTGATTTAAACCTTTTAGATGGTTATAATAAAACTGAACGTAATCTGATGTTCGATGACCTTCTGGAAGCATTCAACTTTAATTTATTTAAAAATCCCGAAAAACCTCTCGTATCATATAAGGATAAGGTTTATAACTATAGTCAAGGAGCATTTATTGCTGATAAGCTTGCCTGTGCCATAAAGGATGCAGGTGTTGGTGCGCATGACAATGTTGCTTTTTTAGTTGAAAGGTCTGAACTGTACATGTTCTGTGTTTTAGGTGTCTTATCAACTGGTGCTGCATATGTTCCTTTGGATGATGCCCATCCGGATGAACGTATCAAGTTCATATTAAATGATACTTCATCTAAAGTGGTTATTGTCAGTGATGAAACCTGCAATCGCGTCAAATCCCTGAATGAGGATGCAATCATCATAAACATTTCCGACATTGTCAACGGTGAAATCGGAGTGTTATCCAGTTTGCCTACAGTTGAAGGCGATATTGCCTGTATTCTTTATACCAGTGGATCTACAGGCCTTCCTAAAGGTGTAAAAATTACAAGGGATGCTATCTTAAACAGTGTGGAATCATATGCCAATAAATTTAAAATTACTAATGAGGATGTCTATGGCCTATTCGCTACAATCGGGTTTAACACAGCTTCACTGGCAATATGTCAAAGTTTTTATTCAGGAGCCTGCTTATCAGTT
>NZ_JAZNIB010000096.1:0-20622 GCF_045577275.1 Methanobrevibacter sp. | reverse complement strand
TTGAATTATTGAAAAAAAGTATTGGACTATAAAAATTGAAAAATATACGAAAAAGATTATTAAAAAAAGAAAAAATAGATTAAAGAGGAAAAATTATCCTCCATAAATGATTTGAATAAACTCTATTGCATCACCATCTTCAATTGATTCCTCATCTATAACAATTTCACCATTCTTTTTGGCTACCATAGTTTCTGAAGATAAATCCAAATCATCTAATAAATCTTTAATTGTCAATTCACCATCAATTTCTCTTTCTTCTACCTTATCTTTAATTTTTAATGTAAAACTCATAAAAGCACCTTATAGTTTTTTTATCCCTTCACTGATAATATGTAAATCATCATATTTAAATTATAACAATTGTTAATAATCATGAATGATTTAAAAAAAAAATTAACTGAAAGATTATTTGCCTAATTCCTCTAAAAAGGTACATGCTCTGCATAACCTATTTGAAGATGGCTCTCCACATCTTTCACATCTGTCATATTCATAATCATGAGCCAGTTCCTGACGAAGAGCTGGCCTTATCTTATCAAATCCCCTAAGTGTAGAATACATTATTGTCGGATGGTCTTTACTCAAGTCCTTCAGAATATTGGAGATTTCCATCCTGAATGATTCCTGAGCATAAGGACAACCAGCCAAATGAATATCCAGACCCTTTGCAAGTGCATAGAGACCTATTTCCTTTTCAGGAATTTCTCTAAGTGGCTTGATTTTTACTGTAAACATTTCACTGTTAGATTCTGTTTTAGGACCTATTGTTGCCAAATTCTCCATATTTCCTTCAAGGTAATTCATTAAAATAGCTTGAGTTTCATCATCAAGATTATGACCTGTAGCAATCTTTGTCGCTCCAAAATCACGTGCAGCCCTATTTATTATCCAACGCCTAAATACGCCACAGTAAGTACAGGATCCTCTATGACCTTCTCTCTTCATTATTTCATCCAAGTCAATTCCAAAACTTTCCTTAAATGAAACAACCTTATGAGGAATTCCAAGTCTTTCAGCATGTGCCTTTGCAATTTCAACTCCTTCCTCTCTGTAACCTGCAATTCCTTCATCAATGGTTACAGCACATAATTCAATGATATGTCTTTTAACATATGAATTGAGAATTTCAAGAGTCACTACACTATCCTTTCCTCCAGACAATGCAACCAAAACCTTATCTCCCTTTTCAAGGAATTTTTCCTTTTTGATTGTTTGCTTGACCTTCTTTTCAATGCTTTCAATAAAACAATCCTTACATAAGGCCTGTCCAGAAGCTTTTCTTTTTATAATCACATTCGGATTTCCACATTTAGTACAAGATCCCATATTAAAGTCATCCTTTTTTAAAGTAATAATAATTTTTTATATTCATTTTAACTAATCGGTTTTTAAATTACATATCCGCTACAAATTCCGCCAATTGATTCAATGTGCTAACTTCATAAACTTGAGCACCTGCGCCTCTATACAATGAAACGCAACTGTCAACAACATCCCATTTCTTCTTATCCTCAGGGTTTAGAATAACTACTTTCTTAGCCATGCTTGACATTTGGGAAATGAGCTCTACACTTGCAGGTATTCCATTTACCTTAGGACCTGCCCAATCTCTGCAATCAGACAATAGAATAATATAAGACTTATTGCTTATATCCGCCTGCTTCATGAAGGATTCAAATGCAGTGAACATATTGGATGTTCCCCTAACCATCATATTACGCATACGGAGCAATCTGATTTCAGCAAAAGCATTAACCATATATTTTTCTTTTAGAAATTCAGTTGTTTCAATTGTCTTATTGTCAAACTCAAACATTCTTGAGTCTTTGAATGTCTTTTGACATGCAAACATAAGCATGAAAAACCAACTGCTGATCCATTCACAGGAACCGCTGACATCATTCAGGAACAAATGCTGTTTTCTATGAGGTTTCTTCTTAACATGAACAAGATCAATCGGCACACCGCCATATTTCATGTTTTGCCTCATGGTCCTTCTCATGTCAATCTTGTTGGAACGAGCCAATCTCTTTCTTCTTGACTGCTTGTTTGCAATCTTTCTTCCAAGTTCCACACATAATTCAAATACACGTTCATCGTATTTGTTAAGCTTAGACAAATCACTGTTTAGAATATCATTATCTCTTGCAAGATCCTTGTCCCTGTCTTCAAGGATAGGTCTTCCTGCAAAGTATTCCATAGCCTGTTCTGCACCCATTTGGATTTGCTTTCCACCTTTTCCCTTCTGCATGGTGATTTTCCATTCATGCTGTGAAAGCTTTCCCTTCATGGAATTTGGCCTATAGGACCTATTCAGTTCATCAGTCAAATTCTTTGTAACCTTTTTAGCGAAGAATCCATCGAAAGACTCATTGAATTTAGGGATGTCATACTTGCTTTTGACATAAATTGACCTGAACGCATCCTTCAAGAGACCTACATCATCTTCTCCCAAGAGAGCATATGCCTCTATTGCAGACTGGGTAGACCTAATGCTCACAGGCATTCCCTTTTTTCTCAAATCATTTGATAATCTTACGATTTTCTCTTCCATATTAAAACCTTAAATAACTTTTAGAGCGCAGAAAATTAAATTTAATTTTAATCTAATCGTTCATATATTCATTTCTAAAGATCTCTTTGATTACTTTAGCCTTGTCCGGTTCTGTCTTGATAGCTACTCCAACACTGTCCTCAAGTGCGGCATCAACATTCTTATAATCTTTATCCAAATGCATTACTGAACTTACCCAATCAATTGAAGCTCTTACAGATGGTTTCTTATTTAAGTTGAATGTTCTGATTCTATGAACCATATTAACAACCTTTTTAACTAAACCACTGTCTGCATTTGGCACTCTAGCTTTAACAATAGCCATTTCACGTTCAACTGAAGGATATGAAATGTATAAGAACAGACATCTGTCCTTTGTCTCTTCAAGCAAGTTTCTTTGAGCATTTGAAGTAAGCATTACCATCAAATCATTTTGAAGGTCAAAAGTGCCTAAATCGTTAACAGTAATCTGCTTTTCACCTAAAGCCTGAAGCAGGAAACTTTCAACTTCTTCATCCGCCTTATCGATTTCATCAATGAGAAGAAGTGATGGCTTGTCATTCATAAATGAGGTTAAAAGTGGTCTTCTGATAAAGAAATCATCTTCAAATATTGACTCTTCACCTTTTTGGCTACCTTTGAATGCTTCCAAATGGAGCAATTGCTTTTGATAGTTCCATTCCCCTACAATCTGTTCAAAGGTGATGCCTTCATAACATTGAATCCTGAAGAATTCCCTTCCTAAACATTCAGAAACAGCCTTTGCAAGCTCTGTCTTACCTACTCCAGGAGGTCCTTCAATCAAGATCGGCTTGTTTAAAGATAAGGATAAGAATACGGAAGTGCTGATTTCATTATTGGAGATGTAACCAGTGCTTTCTAACTTTTTTCCTATTTCTTCTATGGTTAATTCTTCATCTGTCATTTAAAAACCTTTTTTAGTTAATTAAAAATAAATATAAAATTAATCTTTTAAAAATAATTTTTTATATTGAATTTTATATACTATATTACATAGTATATTAAATATTTGTTTAATATATATAAATAATTTATTGTTTTATAATATTAAAACTAATAAGAAGATATTCTCATATAAAAACAAATTATATTAAAATTACAATTCCATCCTGTGATAAAATGAAGATGAAAAAAATAGTTGCATGGTTCTTTGTTTTAATTCTCCTATTTGGAGGAGTTTGCATTTGTACAATGTACATATAAACTTAAAGATATTAACTATATATAACATGTGTTATAAATAATAATTATACAAATATAATGAAAATATACAATACTTATTTTTACAAAGGAAAATAAAATATGAAAACCAATCCTAAAATACTTCTCTATATTCTAATGATTTCAACACTTGGAATAAATACACCCTTAAGCATTGTTGGAATCATATCACAAATAGCTGAGTATTTCAATACATCAATAGCCATTTCTGGACTTTATGTAAGTTCATTTACATTTACAATAGCTATATGTGGATTGTTCATACCTATTTTATTTTCAAGATTTGAGAGAAAAAGAACATTCATAAGCATTCTAACCGTATTTGCAATATCAAATATAGCGATCATATTTACAAAAAGCATATACATTGCATCTTTTTTTAGAATATTGTCTGCTGTATTCTATCCTGCATTCATTTCAATAGCTCTTACCGTTTGTGAAGAGATAGCTCCAAAAGGCGAGGAGCAGGATTACATTACAAGGATACTCCTTGGAATATCAGTTGGAAGCATCATAGGCCTGCCTATTACAACAGGTCTTGGAACAATATTCGGCTATCAAGTGGCTATGACTTGGATCTTTCTTATAAATTTCATAACTTTGATTCTCATAATCATATTCTTCCCAAGAATTGAAGGAAAATCAAAATCATATGAAATGCCATTTTCATCTCTTAAGTCAAAGGAATTCATTCTTGCAACAGTTGGAATAATCATGATGCCTATAGGTGCAAGCATAGTCTACAATTATCAACCATTATTCTTACAGGTAGTCAGCCATGTCTATACCTATAAGTTAAGCATATTCCTATTCATCTACGGATTGTTTTCAATATTCGGCACATGGCTTGGAGGAAAACTGATAGCCAAACATGATAAGGCAACTCTCATCATTTTCCAATTGGTGTGTGGCGGAGTCTTTGTACTTCTTTACCTATTTGCAAATTATCTTATTCCAGTTCTTATATTGATTCTGATATTCGGAATACTTGATGGAATGGGATACAATCTTATCCAATATATTGAAGCTTCTGTTATTCCTGACAGCCCAGAACTTGCAAATGGAATATTCTTAAGCATTTTAAATGGAGGAATAGCTTTGGGAATTGCAATAGGTGGATTTTTAGTGGATGGATTCGGAATAATGTCTATCTTTATCGCTGGAGTATTATTCTTGCTTATTGCATTCATCATGATGGTTTATGTTATCAAGGTAATGAAAATCCCTCTAAAATACTCCTAAAAAAGGATAAGTTTCTCTAAATGAATGAAAATAAGAATAAAAGTAGAATATGAAAAAAAAACGTTTAAAAAAAGTTAAGAGGAAAAAATTCCTCAAATTTGAATTAATTAATTGCCTTCGAAACTATCAATCTTATCAAAAGCGCCGCCTACAGTAAAGTAGAGCACTCCTCTAACGATTAAAACAACACCTACTAAAACTACGATAAGTAATGGGTCGGTTATTGCGAAAACACCTAAGAAGAATGCAATGATACCGAGAATCAATGTCAATACAGATCCCCATTTGGATAGGCCTTCACCATAAACAATACCGAAAATACCTACAATCATCAATATGATTGCAATTAAATAGAAGTTGTATGCTGTAAGGAAAGCTAATGGAGCTAAATCAACAAAGAACAAGAATCCTAATAGTATCAATAAAAATCCTAACAATACTTCAAGCACTGACCTGCCAGTAGCAACACTCCATAATGAAAATGCATTAAAGATCAATACTAACCCTAGGGATATTAAACTTAATCCTGCAATTATAGAAACTACCCCTGCACTTACCAATGGGTAGGCTATAAATATAATACCTAATAAAATTAATAAAATTCCTAATAATTTTGTATTATTCATTAAATCACCAGTTTTTAATTTATATGTAATGATATTTATATCTTTTTTATAAACATTCCCCAAATCTATTAAATTGAAAAATAACTATAAAAATAGGTAAAATTTTACATGAAATTGTGAAAAATTTCATGAAAATTATAATTAATTAAAACGATTAAGTTAATTAATATTAAAGCCAAATACATTATATGAACGAGAATTTTTTGGAGATAAGGAACTGATAGTATGAGATTGAGAGAAGAAAATGAATCAATAAAAGAACATTTAAGAAACGAAAATGAATCAATAAAAGAACATTTAAGAAAAGCATTTTCATTAAAAGATGATTCCGCATCACATGAAGAGATACGTTCACGTCTCTTGGATGGTGGAATAATTACAGGAACCAATTTGTGTGTATTGGTATGTGCAATGGTAATCGCATCTGTAGGTCTTAATATGAGCTCTACTGCAGTGATTATCGGTGCAATGTTGATTTCCCCTATTATGGGAAGTATTCTTGCTTCAGCATATGGAAGCGTATCAAATGATTATCCTGTACTTAGAAACTATGCAGCAGGTTTTGGAATGCAAGTTGCAATCAGTATTGCTGCAGCAACAATCTATTTTTTCCTCTCTCCAGTTAAAGAGCCAACAGTAGAATTGCTTGCAAGAACAAGCCCAAGTTTTTATGATGTGCTTATCGCATTCTTTGGTGGACTTGCAGGTATTATAGGACAGACAAGAATCGATAAGACAAACACTGTTATCCCTGGTGTTGCAATTGCAACAGCATTGATGCCTCCATTATGTACTTGCGGATATTCTATTGCAAACGGAAGATGGGACATGCTCCTTGGAGCAGGTTATCTCTTTATAATAAACGCTTATTTCATTTTCCTTGCGGCAACAATTATCTTAAGCGTATTGAAAATACCAAAAATGAAAGAATTCACAGAAAAAGAATGGAAAGTACGTCGTTTCATAATGATTCGTAATACAATAATTCTTGCGATACCTAGTATAATAGCTGTTTACTATATGCTTTAGAAATTGTTGTAAAATAAGAAAAATAGGGAGGTATTTCTATGCCTCCTAAAAAATCAATACTAATTTTATATTTTTTTAGAATCTTAAAAAATAAACTAATTTTGCTTGATAAACTCTTCAGGATCTTTAAACAAGTCAAAGTCTTGAACATACTCTTTTCCAGTGAGCATTGCAATCTCCGCTTTTTCAAGCTCTTTACCAAGATATGCAGCATGGTCCAATCTGGTTACAAGGCCCTTTTCAATAATCTCTTCATAGATTTCACTGGCTCTTTTTCCTTCAAAGCTTATTGTTGGCTTTGTCTTCTTGAAGTGAGTAGCAACAATATAAGAATCCTTAACGCTTATTGCATGTTCCACTCTGATCTTAAAGCTTCCTGCCTTATCCCTTACAAACTTGATTGGTGCATCCTGCTTGACTATAGGAACATTCTCATTCTGCTTCAAGTCAAACCTTTTCTTCTTGTCCTTGAATACAAGAAGGTCAACACCTAAATCCTTTGGAATGGATTGTCTATTTTTAGCTAAAAACATCATTTTAGATGCAATTGCCAATTCCCTTACACTTCCATGGGTCTTACCACTTTCTTCAGGAGTGAAGAGTATGCTTGCGCCAAGCTCCATTGCAATTCCTGCAAGAACTGCATTTGCACCTACAGAATCTGTATCCATAAGCTCAATAACATTACCTATACCAAAGAACATTGGCTTCTTGTCAACTTCATGGAAATCATGGAATGCAATTATTGAATCCACAAGGCTTGAACTGTTGACAGGGTCTAAAATCAAGTCGCAGACCACTTCAAGGCCATCGAGATTTGAAACCAATTTTTGCATGGATTCAACCCTTTCTTTAGGAGTGTGAGGCACATATCCTTCAGAGAAATTAGTTGGTAAAATAACTGCAGGAACATTCTTTTCCTTTAATAAAGGCAAGATTTCCTTATAGTTACCATTATCTAAACTTAAAACCATATCAATTCCATGTTTTACTGCAGCTTCAATCTCCTTTGGATTCAATGTATCAATACTTAAAGGCCTATCGCCAACAATTGGTCTTAATGTATCAATCAAATCAGGAATCTCATCAGACCTGTCTTCACCTGCAATCATACCAATGTCTATCATGTCAGAGCCGGAAGCTACAAAGAATTCTGCCTTTTTAATCAAGTCCTCTTTTGATAGGATAGGCGCACTTGCAATCTCAGACAATACTCTCATTGGGAAATCCTCACCAACAGGCAAGTTTCTTACAAGAATATTGTTTTCCTTCTTGAGAAGCTCATCTCTTTTTTCAATATCATTCTCAAAGTCTTCGATGAATTTCAATGCTTGCTTCTTTTTTTCCTCTATTATCAATTTATCAGCAGGAGTTGACTGTGAGAGCTCTAAATCATCGACAAGGTCTAAAACCATAGCCAAGTCTGCAGCATCAGTTGATGCCTTATAGCAAGGAATATTGAATTCTTCTGCAATGAGGAATGTATCTTTTCTTATTAAACCTGGAACTAATATCAAATCAATATCATCTAATCTATCTTCAAAATGCTCATGGATTTCCTTGATTATTTGATTAGGAGTTAAAAAAGCAGCTACTTGTGTCTCTGCTATATGCACCACTGTTTCCTTTTTTGATTTTTCAGCCATTTCCTTTACCAATGGATAGGCCAAGTGCCCGGTTATAATAAGTATCATAAAATTCTCCCATAATAAAAAAAGTAAAATATCATTCATTTATAAATTTTCAAGATATTGTTTAAGATAAGGCACATCTTCTTGAATGGTTTCCCATATAATTTCATCAATAACAGATTCATAGTTATGTGCATGTATATTTCTCATACCAACAATCTTGCTCCAAGGAATGCCAGAATATTTCAATTTGAATTCATCAGATAATCTTCCAATAAATTCCCCAATATGTATAATGACTGAAGAGCAAGCATCCTGGAATTGAATATCAGATAAATATATCTCTTTATCATTACCAAAACGATTAACATGAGCTTGCATACGATTGCAGTAAAAAATAATGCTTTCAACAGTCTTCTTATCTTTCTCGTTCATACAATAAGACCTCATCCTCTCTAATGGCATTTAAAAACTTTTTATTGGAACTTCCTTTAGATACCAAATCGACATGACAGTTGAATTCCTCTTCCAAATCCTCAACTAGGGACATGTATTGAATTAAACCCCTTAACTCCCCTTTATCCATAACGAAATCCAAATCACTATCTTCATTTGCATTTCCTTTTGCATAGGAACCGAAAAGACTGATGCTATTAATACCATATTTCATAACAATTGGAATAATTCTTCTTTGAATGTCTTCAACAGTAAATACCATCTTAATCACCTCAGAGGAAATAAATTTTACGAACATTTTGCTTAATGTTACTATAAATTTTATAGATATTAAATCTTTTGAAAAAAAATAATAAAAAATTAAATATCTTCTAATCGGGCTGTTGCATGTCTGTCTGCCCAACATTGGATTACTACACCAACTGGAAGCCCTGCAGTATGGGTGTCCATCTTCAAGATCTTTACATCAAGTGCAGTTGTTCTTCCTCCAAGACCCATTGGCCCTTTTCCATCCTTATTGATTCTTTCAAGACATTCAAGTTCCATTTCAGCAATTGTTGGGTCTGGATTACGCTCTCCAACCTTTCCAAGAAGTGCTTTCTTACCTAATTTCAATGCCATATCAGAACTTCCGCCGATTCCAACACCTACTACGATAGGAGGGCATGGCTTACCTCCTGCCTTAAGTGCAGTTTCCACAACAAAGTCCTTGACGCCTTCGATTCCTTCAGCAGGAAGTGCCATCTTAAGGGCATTGTTGTTTTCACTACCGAATCCCTTAGGCATGATGGTAAATTCTATGTAGTTTTCGTCTATTAATTCAATATCTACAATAGGCACTTTATCTCCTACATTGCCTGAGTTCTTTCTGGTAATAGGATCAACCACATTTGGTCTAAGTGGAACTTCTGCAGTTGCTTTTGCAACTCCTTTCTTGATTGCCTCATAAAGATTTTCAACATGAACTTTACCAAGCTTTACAAAAATTATAGGGAGACCTGTATCTTGGCACATCGGAATTGACTTTTCTTCTGCAAGTTCAATATTCTTCAAGATAGCTTCAATATTTAGCTTACCTAAGTCACTATCCTCACGTTTAAGAGCATCTTCAAGTGCGCATTTGACATCATCTTGAAGAACGATAGCAGCCTGTTTGTATAATTGATAAATGGTATCTTCAATTTGTTTTTCTGTTATCATAAAATCACATAAATTGAGTTAAAGAGAAATAATTAAATTTTAAATTTTAAATTTTAAATTTTCTAAATAATATAATAAAATATTTAATTTATTTATTTAAATAATTTATTAAATTTATAAAAAGAAGAAAATGTAAAAAAAATAATTTAATTTGTCTTTATATTATTTCTCCGTTTTTGGAAGAATTTAATAAAGAATGGCACCACCACTATGAAATAAACAGGGAAAATAAAGTAAACTATAAAACTACTGACTTGTTTAGCAAATAATGGAGCGATATTAGGGCCAATAAAATAATATAAAAGTTCCAATCCTATAGCTCCCCCTATTATTCTAGCAATCTTAGAATCAACTGAACCATCAGTGGAAAAATTGATGAATCTTCTTTCAATTACCCATGAAAGAAGTATTCCAATTGAAAATCCTGCATTCTTAAATGATTCGAGAGCCATTTTAGCAGGGTCTACAATTAATTTGCCTGCAGCATCATAATCCATTGGATAAGCCTTATATGTAGAGTATAATATTAAAAGAATTGAAAATATAATACCTGCAATCAAAACCATTAAGTCAAAGTTAGGATTGTCTTCATATCTGTCAAATGCCTTTCCGACTATTATTAAAACGATGAAAGAGAATATGAATCCAAAGACCATATCCAAAACTGAGTGAACTCCAACATAAAGACGGCTAAAGCATATGATTAAAAAGCTGGCTATCAACAATGCCTTTAAGCTATTTACAATATTTTTCTTTTTAAGCAAGACACCTGCAAACAACACGGTTGAACTAGTTGCATGCCCACTAGGAAATGAATATCCTGTTGCATCTGGCAATGCATCTTCCAAAGGATGAATGTTTGGATCAATAACCCAAGGCCTGTATATGCAAGCTGCAACTTTAGCAAATGCATCCACTATACGTGCAAAAGACATTGATACCAATAGGTATTCACCTAATTTCTTATCAAAGCACCAATAGATTACGGCTATAAAGAATAGAATTATAGGTAAGTTTCCAAAGTATGTGCAAGTCATGAAAAAATCATTAAAGATGCCTCCACTAGCCTCACGTAAAAATTGTATGTATAATAAAACACTGCTAGTTAAAATAAAATCCTCTCCTTTAAACAATAAAAATTTATTATATTTTTAAATATTTGCATTCTAATAAGATTTTAAGATTAATCTTTTTCTTTAAATTCTTATTGATTGATGATATAAAATCATATCTATAAAAAATATTTAATAAATTTTTATATAAAAAGTAGAGTTTTAAAAAATTTAAAAAAAAAATAGTTTAAAATAAAAAATAGTTTAAAATAAAAAATAGTTTAAAAATAGTCTAAAATAAAAAAAAGAGAATTTTTAAAGAAATTAATCTTTAAAAATTACTTGAGTAAAGTTTGAATTTTCTTAAATCCTTCGGATATTTTATCCTGTTTATCATGAATTATCTTTTCTGTATCATTTGTGAGTGCATGAGTCGGACATGCTTCAACACATTGTTGAGTGTCATAATCTGCACAGAGATCACATTTGGTAGCCTGACCTATCTCATTAATGGTGACGGCTCCAATGGGACATACACTATGACATAATCCACAACCAATACATTTATCCTGCTTGATGGTAATTGCTCCACCTAAAGCTACAATAGCTCCTTTTGGACATACAGCAAGACAAGGTGCTTTTTCAGGACTGCAATGCATACAGAATAAAGGGACTCCATCATGAACACGAATTGCATTGTTAGGACAATTACGTTCACAAAGTCCGCAATCTACACAAAGTTCTGGGTTAACTTTTAATTCATCCATATTCAACACCTCTATTCTCCATCCAATGGTTTTCTAGCTCTTGTATCAGTTGTAATTACACTGAGAAGACCTCTCTTCTTAGCTGGTTTATCCAAGCCGTAGATTTTTTCAATGTGTTCCCTTTGTTTCCTTTTAATGACATTAGTAATGTCATGAACTGCAATAGCTCTTTTGGAACAAGCGCGAACACATGCTGGGCCTTCCTCTCTTTCTGCACAATGATTACATTTGTGAGCATTGCTGTATTTAATGCTGATTGCACCAAATGGACAAGCCATTGCACAGAAACCACAAGCAATACATTTAGTAACATCTACTCCTAAATTGCTCATTGCACCTGTTGGACAAATTATCTCACAAGGAGCATCCTCACATTGCTGACAACGAATAGGGAAATAGGAACCGTCTAATTCATGAATAGTGATTCTAGGAACTCCATGGACTCCTTCACATGCTTTTTCGCAATCTAAGCATCCATCACATAATTCATTATCTACTACTAATTTCTCCAATAGAGACCCTCCTTAGATACCTAATTCTTCACATTGATTGTCAACGAATTCTTGGATTTCATTAATTTGTTCTTCTTTAAGATGTCTGAATCTTTTTTGAGCAGATAAGTATTCCACTACAGGTCTTCTTTCTTGAGGTCTGTAAGTTACTCTGAATTCACCGTTTTCAATTTCAAATAATCCCCATGCACCGGTTTCAACTGCAAGTCTACCTAATTGAATGGTCTGTTCAGGTTTGAATCCCCAACCGGTAGTACATGGTTGATGTAAGTGAATGTAAGCAGGACCTTTGGTTTCAGCTGCCTTTTTGACCTTTTTCATAAAGTCTTCAGGATATGAAATTGATGCTGTAGCAACATATGGAATTCCATGAGCTGCCATGATGAAAGCCATGTTTTTCTTAGGCTTGTCTTCACCGAAACTTAAATTACCTGCCGGGGAAGTGGTGGTTGATGCACCGTAAGGGGTAGCTCCACTTCTTTGAATACCAGTGTTCATGTAAGCTTCGTTATCGTAACAGATATAAGTTATATCATGACCTCTTTCCATTGCACCGGATAATGATTGGATACCGATATCAGCTGTACCACCGTCACCACCGAAAGCAACGACATTAACATCTTCCTTACCTTGAGCCTTCAATGCTCTTTCTACACCGGAAGCCACTGCACCTGCATTTTCAAAAGCAACGTGGATCCATGGGACTTCCCATGCTGTTTCAGGATAAGGGGATGTCATAACATCTAAACAACCAGTTGCACAAGCAACGACAGTGTTTTTGCCTAATGCCTTAAGGGCAAGCCTTACACCAATAGCTGCTCCACAACCAGCGCAACCTCTGTGACCTGGTGCCAATAATTCTTCTTCAGGAAACTCCATCTTATTCATCCTCCTTTAAGCCTAACCAAGTAACTTCTTTTACTGGATTTTTAGTTAATTCTACAGCTTCTTCAATGTATTCAGGAATAACGTCCCTTCCACCTAATCCTAAAATGAAACCGTAGGTTTCTTTGTGACATTTAGTTTTCAAGTCTGCGAAAAGAGCTCCACCAATACCAAATGAGAAGTTTTTGTCAAGAACTGCCAATTTATCAGCGTTTTTGACGATTTCATCAATTTCCTCGAATGGGAATGGTCTGTAGGATCTGATTTTTAATAAACCTACCTTTTCGCCTTTTGCTCTAAGACCATCAATTACATGTCTTACGGTACTTGCCATTGAACCCATACAGACTAAAATAATTTCTGCATCTTCACATAAGTATGGTTCAACTAAACCGTATTCTCTGCCGAATTTTTCACCGAATTCTGCACCAACTTCCTTGATTACTTCCATAGACTTATCCATAGCCACTTGCATGTCATGTCTTGCTTCAGTATAATATTCAGGGTCAGCGAAGTTACCTAATGACATTGGCCTTTCAGGATCCAAGTATGCAAACTTAGGCACATATGGTTTGAGGAAAGTATCCACTTCTGCCTGTTCAAGCAAGTCTACTGGCTCGACAGTGTGGGTTAAAATAAATCCGTCTAAACATACCATTACAGGTAACATGACATCCTCATGTTCAGCAATCCTATATGCTTGAAGAATAGTGTCGAATCCTTCTTGAGCATTTTCCACATAAAGCTGTATCCATCCTGCATCTCTTTGTGCGATGGAATCTTGTTGATCGTTCCAAATGTTTAATGGAGCAGATATTGCCCTGTTCGCATCTGCCATTACTATTGGAGCTCTCATACCTGCAGCTGCAAACAATATTTCATGCATTAACATTAATCCTTGAGATGAAGTAGCAGTAAATACTCTTACTCCTGCTTCAGAAGCTCCTAAAGTAGCACTTATTGCACTGTGTTCTGATTCTACTCTAATATACTCTGCATCCAAATCACCATCTGCTACGAATTGTGCAAGGTATTCGGATATGGTAGTTTGAGGAGTAATAGGGTAAACAGGAACAACTTGTGGTTTAGCTAACTTTACAGCTTCAGCAACTGCTCTATTTGTTGTCATAATTTCTTTTGCCATAAAATTTTCTCCACTCTTATTTTTTATCAATGATAGACATTTCTATCCAATTATCAACATAATATAGAATATAATTATTCTATTTCCATTTTAATAGCTTGAACTGGGCATTCTTCTTTACAAATACCGCAACCTTTACAATAATCATAATCGATGTCATGGTCCTTGTTTACGCATCCTTCCGGACAGAACATGAGACAGTTATTGCAATCTACACAAGCATCTTTATCAAGGATTGGTTTAAAAGTTCTCCAACTCCCTGTTTTGTTCTTACGTGTACTTCCAGGTTCACTAATTGCACATCCAATAGAAACCATTTAATCACCTTTCATAAATTAATTCAATTTTATAATCTTTATTACAGCCTTAAGCCATATCATAAGCTTTTTGAGCTGCCACTGCGTTTTTCTCTCCAATTGGACCTGGGAAAGTTTCCTTAATTACTTCAATAAGTGAACCGATACTTACTTCACCGGTCTTCTTAGCAAAGTATCCTAAAATAATGGTGTTTACAATGTTCACACCTAAAATTTCAAGTGCGATGCCTGTTGCATCAACATCAAATACATCGTATTTTTCAGATTCAACTTTCTCATGGGTATTTATAATAACTTCACCATTTTCCTTCAATCCAGAATAAACATCAACAACACTTAAAAGACCGTCATCAAGAACTATCACATGATCAGGGTTGTAAACCTGATATCTTAAATTGATAGGTTCTGTGTCGATTCTGGTAAATGCCATAACAGGAGCTCCTCTTCTTTCTACACCGAAGAATGGGAACGCTTGAGAGTATTTACCATCTTTAAATGCTGCCTTTGCCAAAATTTCTGCTGCAGTTACAGCACCTTGTCCTCCACGTCCGTGGAAGCGAATTTCAATCATTGATATTTCCTCCATTCTTTCATATACTATAATTTTTAATATACATTGTATATAAATATGTTGATTTATCATGATAAATTATTACAAATTATTAGGAATTTCAAAAAATTTTTAATACTAAATGATATTTTTTTAATACTTATGGAAATTATATTTTGAAAATCCATATTATAGGAATAGCTTAAAATGAAAAAAAACGTATTTTTAAGTCAAGCTACCTAAACAATTGATACAAATATAAAAAAATATAATATAATAAATTATATAAGTGGAAATTTAGTGAAAAAAACATTAAAAAACTAAAGATTTATATTATAGGAAAATTATAAAGAATTTAGTAAAATATCCTAAATGGAAATATAGAAAAATCATTTAAAAAAATGATAAAATTTTTATGAATCTATGATAAAAATATGGAAAAATTTAATAAACCCCATGATAAATAATGATGAATTATGATAGATTTATCATGAAAAAGTAGAAAAAAGTTAGAAATTATTAAAACTTTTAGAACAAATGGATAATAGACTTTTTTCAATGATATTTTATATTTTTAAGAATATTTCTAAAAAATCGAAATTTGGAGACAAAAAATGAGATTCTGTCCAAACTGCGGCAAAATACTGATACCTGATGGCAATCTGATCAGATGTGAATGCGGATATGAGGATAAAATATCCGATGAAGACATTGAAAAGGAGTATCAGTTTGAAGGAGAGAGAAAAAAGGAGCTCGAAGTTATTGTTACAGACAACAATAATGTCGCTTTGCCTACAAAAGAGATCACATGCTATAAATGTGGAGGAACAAAAGGATATTGGTGGACAGTCCAAACAAGGTCTGCCGATGAGGCTCCAACCTATTTCATCAGATGTGCCAAATGTGGAAACACATGGAGAAGGTCCAATTAAGGCCAAACTGCTTTTTGAAAAAATAAAATAAGTTAATATAAAACTTATATTAATTAAAAAAATAATTAATTAAAATAAATTAATAAAAAAAGTTTAAGCTTTAAAAAAAAGAGATTAAGGAAAATATGATTTTCCTTTTTCTATTATTTCTATTATAATATTTTTACTTCTAATTTTATTGTTGCTCATCAATTATATACATATCCTGATACTTATCATCATCCATACCATTAGCGGATTTCACTTTTTTCAAGATTCTTTTTCTTATAGGATTATCCGGATCTTCAGGATTGTTTACTAGAATCACTTCCTCTTCATATATTGGAGGGCGATTTTGAGTCTGATCTTGGTATTGATATTGATTTTGGTCTGGATATGGGTTTTGAATATTGTCTTGATGATCAATATCTATTTGAATAGAGTCCTGTTTATCTGCATCTGGTTGATTTCTGAATCCTCTTCCTTTAACTGCAGGACCTCTTTTTACAAATGAAGTATCCACTTTTCTTGCATGAGGTTTTACATGCTTATGGTTCTTTACAAACTCATTGTTTTTGAAATAATCATTATCAGAAGATATTAAGATGTTTATGATAACAACTGCTAAAGTAATTACAACAAAGAATGCAAAGAACATGTCAAATCTTGCAAATATCATATAAAATATTTTTGAAGTGATGTCAGTTACATCCATCAAACCTCTTAAAAGCAATAATACTCCTAAAATCAATACAACAGCACCATTCCTTTTATCGATGTTATTTGAATTAAAGAAAGGGTAAGCTCCTAAAACGATTAAACCAAGTCCCATTAATCTGAATAAGTTGTTAGCCACTGCAGATTCTAAAAAACCAAAGATCATTTCGAATCCATAATGCAATGCGGATAGGGCAAATATCAATTCTATGATTCCTATGACCACTAATGGAAATATATACACAATTTCATTAGCCAGCTTAGGTTTTCTAATTGCACCTTCATCATATTTCTCTTCTGAATAACCTGTAAGCAATTGATAGAGAAATGAACTTAATACTGATCCAATGATGGTACCGGAAACTCCTAAAACAGAAGTGAATAATGCCACTGTTCCAGAAATAAGTGCTGCCATCATTACATTGAAATGTTTAACCAAATTACCACCCTCATTTAGTTTCAAATTATAGTTTCAATAAATTATAGTTTCAATAAATTATAGATTAAAATATTTTTCAAGTTTATAGTTTTTTAATTTCTGAACATAAAATATAAACGTTCTAGTATTTAAACTAATTGATTTTTTATAAATTAAAATAAGAAAAACTAATCATTCGATTATAAAAAACTTAAAGGTGCTATCTAAAAGATACCTTATGATACCTAATTTTGATACCTAATGATACCTTAAATAGACTAATTAAAAAAAAACAACTGAGTTGTAAAAAAAATAAAAAAAACTAATTAATTGAGATTAATTAGAAAAAAGAGCCTTAGGGGGGATTCGAACCCCCGACTTCTACCTTACCAAGGTAGCGCTCTACCGGCTGAGCCACTAAGGCAAGTAAAATCGAGAAAAATTTTAAAAAAGTGCAAGGGAAGGGATTCGAACCCTCGTAGGTCTACACCAAAGGATCTTAAGTCCTTCCCCTTTGGCCGCTCGGGAACCCTTGCATAATAATTACAACAATATTATTTTAAACTTTATGATATATAAAGGTTGTGGATATACAAAAATAAGAGGAAAAAATACGAAATAAAAACTTAAAGAAATGCTTTGGAGCACTAGTTTTTTGATAATTTATAAAAAATTTACAAAATTATATAAAGATAGAATATTATAATTTAAAATAGTATTAAATAAATTCAATAATTTATTGATGAAATGAATTTCTTTAATAATTATAATATATTTGCTTTGACAAAATTCATAAAAAAGTTTATGAGGCGATAAATTGATCGTAATTGATTTGGATGAATGCGGAGTATGTGAAAAATGTATACCTGTCTGCCCAAAAGACCTAATTGAGAAAAAAGGGTACACAATGGTCATCAAAGATGGCTGTGACGATTGCGGCATATGTATGGATATGTGTCCTTTAGGCGCAATATACGAAGAATAAGCTTAAATCATTAAATTAAAGAAAGAAGAATAAAGAGCTAGGTTAAATCATGAAAAAATCAGGATTTTTTAACAAGATTACAATTATTGACATTCTAATAATAATTTGTATAATCGGCGCAATAGGATTTGCCGTTTACCATATGGTAGATGATGGTTCATCAAATGCTTCAGCCACTTCATTTGACTATTCAACCAATGCCAAAATACTTGAAACCTATTTGAACTATTACCATAATGGAAATAAGGTAACAAGCACAATTGTTGGAACCGACTCAAGCACTGGTGAAAAGGTCAAGATAACTGGGGATGTTCTATGGCTTGGAGAAAGTGAAAAGGACAAAGTCAATGTCCTAATAGACAATAACGGCAAAAAAATGATTGCAGGTTTCTATAAGGATGTGCCTAATGCAGACATATTCATCGAACAGATAAGTTTAGAAAGCAATGGAGACCAATATGCAAATGTAACAGACATTAGCGTTTCTCCAAAAAACATCCAGAACATTGACGAATTGATTAGTGGCATTCCTGATGAAACAGAATATGAAATCAGCACAGCAATTGCCATAGACAACTTAGACAATGTTAAATATCAAAAGTTATTGAATGCCTTAAACAATAATAAGAAACCTAGCATGGTTTTAGGCATGGGCCAGAATAATATACTTGAAATAAATAGGGCAAGAAGCAATGACTTTGAAATAGCTAATAAAGTATTGGGAGAATTCAACGGCGAGACCAGCCAAATACAAATTAGAATCTATAATTGCACTCCTGAAGATATAAAAGCTATTGAATCATCCTACAATGTCTTGAAAATGGCAAAGGTCAGTCAATAAATGGACTAAACTAAAGACCTGGAAATATTACTGATAAATTTTAAAAATTAATAACGTGAAAATATGAGCTTAATATATTCTATAACTAGCACAATCACTAGGGATATAGAAGATATACTTAGAAAATCCTTTTTATTTACACTTATTTTCAATATACTTGGGTTTTTTGAAAAGGAATGGTTAAACAGTTATTTAAAGAGCCTATATCCTAACGAAAAATTCTTGTCTATCTTCAATAAAAGCAGAATATTAAGGGAGGAAATATTTTCACCTCTTATCGTTTTAGTAACTTTTACACTATTTTTACTCCTTGCTACAGATCCTGTATCAAGGGATTTGCAGATTGTAATAATCATTGCATTCATCAGCTTTTTCATAGGATCAACAATATTACCAAGATTTATCCTAAACAATCAGAATGCAGAAGACAATAAAGACAAAGATATAATCAATACAATCCCATTATTTGACACAAAAGATGTATATTCAATAGGTTTCTGTCTCACTTTAGTGGGAATAGTATTCTTATTCATAAGCATTGCATCTGTTGGAGGGGTGCCTTTACTTAAATCCTCTTTAAGATATTCCCTTAAGCCAATATTTACAATGCCTGTCTTTTTAGTTATTCCAGGAATAGGATTGATAGCTTCACACTACTTAGACCAGTTCAAAAAAGGCAAAATCAGCCGCAGCCAAATAAGATTCAGATTCCTCTTATTGACAGCAATTGGAATCATTACAGTTCTTGCACTTGAATACAGAACACCTATCATTGCAATTTTGCTAATGATGATAATCATTGGATATTACGGCAAGATCCTATCTGTTTGGGAAGTTATTTTAGGTGCATTGATTGGAGTATGTGCAATTATGGGAATAGGTTATTTAAGGTCATTGAATGAACTTGCAATCAGTTCAAACACAAACATGTTCTCAACATTGGAATCAAGAGCTAACTTTACAATGCATGTATTGAACCTATTGAATCAGATTTCAGGCAATTTCGGAATCCTAGGTGGTAAGATGCTTGCAAGTTCAATGCCTGGAAGCGACCTTGGACCAAGAATGCTGGTGGGTAAGCTAATAGCTTGGAGAACAGAAGTTACCGTAACCCCTACATTATTAGGTCAGATGCTTGTGGATTTCGGCAAAGTTGGTGTCGCAGTGGAGATGTGCCTGCTTGGATTCATCTTAGGAACTGGATATAAGATCATTAAAATCACACAGGATTCATTTTATATTGCAATATACAGCATAATTTTAACTTACTCCATAGTTGGTGTTGAAACTGGAATATTGGATATACAAGTCCTATTCTATTTCTTTATCATATCATTTATCTATTTGGCAGCTATCCTAAAAGATAAAGGTATGAAAATCTATTAAATAAATTAAATTATTTATTAATAAACTACTATTTTTTAAAAAATTAATAAAAAAAATCAAAAAACTTCCTAGAGTAATATAAATAAAAAAAATACTCTTTTCATTAAAATAATAAAAATAATAAAAATAAAAAAATTTAACAAAAAATAAGAAA
>NZ_JAZNIB010000095.1:0-2185 GCF_045577275.1 Methanobrevibacter sp. | reverse complement strand
AAAAAAACAAGAAAAACCTTTAACCATTGTTAGAGAAAGGTTAATCATATTTCCCATAAACATATTAAGTTATGTTACTAATTACATATAAATATATCTATCAAACTGATATAAATGCTTTAAAAAGTAAAAAAAGTAAATAAATAGTTACATATAGTAAACTAAACTAAAATAAGATTCTTTTATCTTAAAAAATCCGTTAACCATGAAATGAATATAATTTTAATAAGCAAAAATTTATATATTTGAATAAAAATACTTAAAAACATTAAGTAAATAGAATATGATGTCATGATAGTGAATAAACAAATCATAAGCGGACTAATCATATGCTTTATCCTTGCAATCCCATCATTCCTATTGGGAAACATGTTCCCAATAATAGGAGGGCCAATCATCGCAATCCTACTTGGAATGGTCATTGCCATATTTTGGAAGGACAAGGGCAATGCAGAGGACGGAATCGGCTTTACATCCAAATACATACTTCAACTTGCAGTTGTATTCTTAGGATTCGGCCTTAATCTAAGCGTTATAGTCCAAACAGGAATACAATCACTGCCAATTATAATCGGAACAATATCAATAGCCCTTATTGTTGCATACATAATGATGAAGGCAATGAAGATGGAGAGAAACTCTGCAATTCTCATCGGTGTAGGGTCATCCATCTGTGGAGGCTCTGCAATCGCTGCAACAGCACCTGTCATAGGTGCAAATGATGAGGAAGTTGCACAATCAATCTCAATAATATTCTTCTTCAATGTAATAGCTGCAATAATATTCCCTATCCTTGGAAGGATCCTTGGATTCTCTACAGTAAGTGGAGATGCATTTGGAATATTTGCCGGAACTGCAATAAACGACACATCTTCAGTTACAGCGGCAGCTGCAACATGGGACAATATGTGGGGACTTGGATCTTCAACCCTTGATAAGGCAGCAACCGTTAAGCTTACAAGAACACTTGCAATAATCCCAATTACCCTTGCATTATCATATATAGTGGGCAAAAAGGAAGAGGCAAAGGAGAATTTAGGCCTTAATGAAAAAGAGGGATTCAGCTTAAAAAGAGCATTTCCAACATTTATAGGATTTTTCATAATTGCATCCATCATAACAACAATAGCAACAAGCTTTGGAGCAGACCCAATCCTATTTGTTCCGCTAAAGGAAATCAGCAAGTTTTTAATTGTTATGGCAATGCTTGCAATAGGCCTAAACAGTGATATTGTAAAACTTGTAAAGACAGGAGGAAAACCGTTGTTGCTCGGTGCAAGCTGTTGGATAGCCATAACTTTTGTCAGCCTATTATTGCAACACATTTTAGGAATTTGGTAATATTTACCAAATTTATCTTTTTTAAATAAACACCACGAGAATTATAAAGAAAACACCATATAATAAATGATTTTTATAAAACACATTTTCATTTTATTTTTTTGAATAATTTTTTTACTAAATTGTTTTTTATATTTTGGGGAATGTTTTAAGGATAAGATTAATTAATCTTAAAAATTTTTCATCAATAAAATAGAAATTTAACTATAATTTTTTATAATAATTTGTTTTGGCATCTCTTTTTAATTATTTCTGATTGAAGTTTCGTAAAACATTGGTTTAATGAAATTAATCAAACTGACAATAATAAATGGAACATATTATGATTTGCCAGAGGATGCTGGTTGGGCGAAGACGGATGGTAAAATATATACTGTGAAAAAGGCAGTGAAAAAAACATATAAGAAAATGCCCATTATCACTATGACTGGCAAGCCTTCCTGCTACACTTGCTGGAAGAACCATCGACCATACAAATGGTACAAAAGGACATACATAAATTACTGTCCGAATTGCAGAAGGTATGGGACATTATATAATGCTCATAAAAGAGGAAGCAAGTATGTTTCGTAAAACATTGGTTTAATGAAATTAATCAAACAAAAGATTGTAAATTCTTTAGTCAATGATAAAGAGTATAGTGGGTTTTATTTGCGTTGGTAAGAGAGAAAAGATCAAGAATTAAATATGTTCTCGTAGGACATAATACTATCAGAGGTGCTGCTGGCGCTTCTATTTTGAATGCTGAATTGATTAATAAACAAATATTATAATATTTTTTAATTATTTTTTCTTTTTTTATTTTCTCTTTTTTATTACTTTTATTTTAAATTAATAAATTAAA
>NZ_JAZNIB010000094.1:0-4663 GCF_045577275.1 Methanobrevibacter sp. | reverse complement strand
TTTACCTTTATAAATAATTGCAATTATTAAATTAAACTATAATTACCAACAAGGAATATATAAGGAAGACTATTATCATGTTAAGAGATCCTATTATTCAAAATTTATATCCGCAAATATTTGAATTCGAAGAAGCCATAGATGTAATCAGTGTTCTTAAAGAATGGCCTAAAACTAGATTATGCGATGATAAGGCAATCGCTAGAAAAACTAAGATTGATATTAAAACAGTTACCAACATTCTTAAATTGCTTGAAACCAACAACTTTGTTTATAATCTAAAAGTCAATGAAGTCTGCATTAAATTAATTAAACATTTCAGATCAGGCAAACTCTCCCATAAGGAGATTGCTAAAAAACTTAAATTGGATGTTGAAATTGTAGACCAATATATTGAAGAAAACGAATCCCTTTTATTGGAAACCAAAAAGACTTATTCTCAACAAACCTTAAAAACCTTAAATGATAATTTCAACGCTTTGATTAAGGGAGAAAAAAAGGATAAAGAAGATAAGGATAAGGAAGATGCCGCTGTTTCTGAAGAACAAGAAAAAATCGCAAAGGAACTTGAAGAGATTAAAGAAGCCAAATCCGATGATGACGATAAGAAAGTTCTTAATTTGGCTAAAGAATCTGATGATGCAGTGATTAAAGAAGAAGTTGATGAAGACAAGGATAAAAAGGCTAAAGCCAAAAAGCCAAAAGCTAAAAAAGAAAAGACAGCTAAGAAAAGAGCAGTCAATATGAAATTCTGGTATCTTACATTTGATGAAATCATCGCTTGTCTTAAAGATGGATACACAACAGATGAAGAAATCTCTGAAAAAATCAGCTGCAAACTAAATATCGTAAGGAAAATCCTTTATAAATTATATGATATGCGTTTAGCAAGCTATAAAAGGGATAAGGATAAGGAAACCCAATGGTACACTTACGATTGGAGATTCAATGAAGGGGAATATAAAAAATTAGAATTTAATTTAGCAAGCTCTGAACTTAAAAGATTGAATTCTGAATTGGAATATGAAGAAAACAACATGTTCTTCGTATGTCCAAATGGACATTACCGTCTCGACTTTGAAGACGCTTCAACTGTTGAATTCTTATGTCCAGAATGTGACCTTGATTTAGAATTCGAAGACAATCAAGAAAGAATAGACAGGAAAAAAGCAGAAATTAAAGTTCTTGAAGATTTAATTTCTGAATAATTTCTTTTCTTTTTCTTTTTTTATTTTTATTTTTTTAAATATTTTCTACTATTTTTATTTTTAATTTTTTTAGTTTTTTTTTTTAATTACTGCTATTTTTTTTTAATATTTTTATTAAAAAAAGTTTTATTTTTTAAAAAAGCATATGATTATTCTATTTTCTAATTAAAACTGCTGGTGTATGTATAATTGAATCTAAGGATTCTATAGTGACTCCATCAGTATCAGAACCTAAAACTTCTTTTACACTATAAATGGTTTCCATAGCAGTGGATAATGATTTTTGATAATCTTCTGCAATGTTTGCTATTTCAATGGCTTCAGCAACATCTATTTCCCTTGAACAGCCAAGAGGTGTTGATCCTAAGTTCTCTGACAATTGGCCTAATGTGTATCCGAAAACACCTTTGTCTGCTTCAATTCCTGGAATGGCAATTGGAAGTCCAGTAAAATATTTGTTTCCTCTTCTATATGTTGCATCTGTATCGATTATCAAGGTAGTTACAGTATGCCCTGTTTTATTTCTGATGTCTTCAGTGATGTCTTGAGCCACCTTTTCAGGGTTTTCCGGAAGCAATGAAACGCAGGTTCCAGGTGCATTGCTTAGATCGATTCCCGCTTCTGATGCAGGTTTCAATGCATGTTTCCAACCATATAAATCCAAAACAAGTTCCTTATGTCTTTTTGATTCTTCTGGAAGCTTTCTTAAATTCTTGATGGTTCTTTCCTTTATTCCAAGAAGTGGTCCTAAGATGTATCCCCAGAAGTATTTGCTCCAGTAGGTTGCTAAAAATGTAGCCTTGAATGATGGTGTATAGTCTGCTTCGTCAACTAATCTTCCTTGAGATACAGAAATTGGAGTTTCTGCAATAACCAGATAATCCCCTTCATTTGCAAGTTTGGAGATGTCTTCAATCATGAAATCAATGCTTTCGTTAGGTTTGATATAATGTGTTTCAATAGGGATGACTTTATATCCCTTGATTTCAACATACTTGTATTTTTGACCTTCCTCGGTTTCCGCTTCTTTATAGGTTGGATTAGTTGTCATGGTATCTCAATAATTAATTCAGTTAATAGTATAATTTTATATTAGTAAATATATAATTATTATTGTATAAACTTATATTATTTTTAATTAATCAATTCATAATTGGGAGATTTTATTATGGAAAAAACAATTACCTATTTTGAAGAACCTGGCATTGAAAATACCGATGCACTTATTGGACTTGTCAAAGAAAGATTGGAAGGCTCCGACATTAAATATGTAGCTATTGCATCTGCAACCGGTGCAAGTGCTTTAAAGCTTAATGAAGCGTTAAAAGGATTGGATGTAACAATCGTAAACTGTTCCCACCATGTAGGATTTAAGGGAGCAAATCAAGCAGATATTGATGATGAGACAAAAGCAAAGCTTGAAGCTGAAGGGATTGTAACATTTATGGGATCCCATGCCTTAAGCGGTGTTGGAAAAAGCATTTCCAAAAAATTCGGTGGAGCAACTCCTGTTGAAATCATTGCAGCAACCTATAGGACAATCTGTCAAGGAATGAAAGTATGTGCAGAAATCTCTATAATGCTTGCAGATGCAGGATTGATTCCAGTTGGCGAAGAGATTATAGCTATTGGCGGAACAGGTCATGGAGTTGACACAGCTGTTGTAATGACTGCAGCTAACATGACCAATGTATTTGACATGAAATTCCATGAAATCATAGCTATGCCAAGATAATTTGATTTTAGTTTCAATTCATTGAAACTTTCTTTCTTTTTTTATTTTTTATAAACTTTTTTTCAAAATAGTTATATACTTTGAAGTAAATAATAAAAATACTAATTTATAAGTACAAATTTGAGAATTTTATAATTTTTTTGTAATATTTCATTTACATTTAAATATTACTTTAAACATAATTAATAAATAATATTTATACTTATGATAAATAATTTTTAATTAATCAATAATTTGTGGGGTTTACTCGTGAAATTTATAGATGATGCAATTAAAGGAACAGAAGAAACCATTGAAAATTCTGCTCCTAAAAAATCAAATGATGAATTAGATCAAGAATTAATCGATCTTATAAACAGAAGTCGTGCTAAAATTATTGTAGTCGGTACTGGTGGTGCAGGAAACAATACAATTACAAGATTAAATGAAATCGGTATTGAAGGTGCACAAACCATTACTGTAAATACTGATGCTCAAGATTTATTCTACAGTACTGCTGATAAAAAATTACTTTTAGGCAGACAAACCTGTGGCGGTCTCGGTGCTGGTGGAGAACCTACCGTCGGTGAAGAATCTGCTGAAGAAAGTGAAGAAGACATTAGAGTAGAATTAGAAGGCGCTGACATGGTATTTGTTACTTGTGGTCTTGGTGGAGGAACCGGTACAGGTTCTGCACCTGTAATTTCCAAAGTAGCTAAAAAGGCTGGCGCTTTAACTGTTGCTGTAGCAACTATGCCATTCTCCGCTGAAGGTGTAAAAAGAAGAGAAAATGCTGAAATCGGTTTAGCAAAACTTCAAGAAAATGCAGATACTGTAATTGTTATTCCAAATGACAAATTGTTAGAAGTTGCTCCTAACCTTCCTTTAAACAAAGCTTTCATGGCTTCAGATGAAATCTTAGGAAGAGCTGTTAAAGGAATCACTGAACTCATTACCAAACCTGGACTCATCAGTTTGGACTTTGCTGATATCAGTTCCATCATGAAAGGTTCCGGTATGGCAATGATTGGTATGGGAGAATCCGAATCTGGTGACAGAGCAATTGAATCTGTACATGAAGCATTAAGCAGCCCATTATTAGACATTGACATTTCCAATGCTAAAGGTGCTTTAATTAACATTTCAGGTAGTTCCGACTTAACCTTGAACGAAGCTGAAAAGATTGTACAAATTGTTGGTGACAGATTAGATCCAGAAGCAAACATCATTTGGGGAGCTCAAATTGATGAAGACTTACAAAACATGATTAGAACAACCATTGTTGTTTCTGGTGTAAAATCTCAATATACCATCGAACCTCAAAATGATGAGTTCGAAGAAATCGAATTCGATGAAGATTTTGAAGGAACTGTTTTAGGAGAATCTGAAGAAGCTCCAGCAGATCCTTTAGATGAATTCTTAGATGGTATCTTTTAGATAAGCTTTTTTGTGGCTTCGCCACAAAAACCTTAACCAAAACTATTTTCACTAGTTGTGAGTATTCACTCTTAACTAGTTTCTTTTTTTAATTTTTTTACAGTTTTTATTTTCACATTTTTTTTAAAATATTTTTTTAATTTTTTACAAATTTATTTTCATATTTTTCACAAATCTTATTTTCATAATTTTTAAAAATTTATTCGTGTTTTATGCAAAACTTTATAAATGTAGTTAAATAAAACATATAATATTATTTCAATTGTTATGTTACTAATCATGATATTTGTATTCGCAAGAACAT
>NZ_JAZNIB010000093.1:0-7199 GCF_045577275.1 Methanobrevibacter sp. | reverse complement strand
GGCTTGCCTTGACTATGACATCCTCCCTAATCATAGGCTCTCCACCAGCAAGAACTATGAAGCTTATTCCAAGGTCCTTTGCCTGATTGAAGATATTTTCCCATTCCTCATCACTTAGCTGATTTATAGGAGCATCATCACTGCATGAATTATTTGCTCTTGAATAGCATCCAGTGCAATGAAGGTTGCAGCTGCTTGTAATGCTTGCAATTAAAAAGATAGGAATGTTTTGACCTTTTCTCTCATATTCCTGCCTGATTTTAGTGGCTTTTCTTGTATGCTTTGCAAACCTGGCCAAGAAGAGACTTTCCTTAGGATTTCTTATAGATGCCTTGATTGCATCCTTGACTATGATTTCCGCTCCATCAGCAAGATATTTCTGCAAATTAAAATCACTTTCCATCATTTCACCTTCACGCAATCAATCAGGAAATTAGCATGACCTTCGGCTTCCTTAAAGAAATTCTCCAATGTATCCTGAGGGATATCATCATATTTTGCACAGATTTCCAAAAGCAAGTAAATTGGAAAGCTGTAATATTCCTTTGCCAGAAGTTCAGGATCACAGTCCTGGCGAATAATCCCATTTTCCTTTAAGATGGTGAAAAATCCCCTCCAGAACTCCAATGGCTTAACGAGAATCTCATTTTGAAAAAACAGCCTGATCGTTTCATTGTGATGCATTTGGATAAATACCAATTTCCAGATCTTAAGGTTTTTCTCATGGCTAAACATTTCCTTTATGGCTTCTGAACCCATATGATAAAAGAGTTCAGGATTTTCAACCAGTATTTCATTGTCTTCACTTAGGAGCAAATCATTGTTGTTGAGCAACTCATCGTATTCAAAAAGATTTCTCAAGTAGTCAAATATATCCATCAATATTGCTTCTTTAGATGAATAATGACTGTATATTGAACTCTTTTTAATCCCAACTTCTTCTGCAATCTCCCTAAGTGAAACAGAATCATATCCTTTCTTTGAAAATAAATCTAAAGACACATCAAAAATCTTTTCTTTAGTGTTCATTATTACCTACCTACCGTTCGGTAGTTATACTATATGATAAATGATATATAAAGTTTTTCATAGATAAAAAATTCTAAAAATATCTTAAAAATTAGAAAAAACAAGCAAATTAAAAAATACCCAAAAAAGAAAAAACAAGCAAATTAAAAAATACCCAAAAAAGAAAAAACAAGCAATTTAAAAAAAAAAAGAAAAAGAAAAAGATCATTCTTTTTCAACTACAACAGCAGTACCATATGCTAAAACTTCTTGCATGTTTTGGGATATGCTGTCTGAATCCATTCTCATGGTGATGATTGCATTTGCACCTAATTCCTTAGCGTGTTCAATGCAACGTTGAATGGACTCATCTCTGGATTCTTCCATCATTGAAACGTATTGCTTGATTTCTCCACCGAGCAATCCTTTTAATCCTGCACCGATATCTCCACCAAGACCACGTGCACGTACGGTCAAACCATATACGAATCCTTTTTCTTCTACAATTTTGTATCCTGGAATATGATCTGCACTTGCAATAGGAAATTCTTCTACACTTACCATAATTATTCCTCACATAATTTTTTTTAGTGAATTTTAAATTAACATAAGTTAATCAGTATAATATAGGGCTATTAAGTATTTAAACTTTATTAAATTAACTTATGTTAATTTAAGCTAAAATCAATGTTAAAATCATTAAATAAAATTCAAATAAAAAGGAAAAAATAATTAGTGGAATAAACAATTCCGTACAATTATTTAAATATAATGTTAACAATAGATAATAATATTATAAACTATCTAATCTAGATTAGATAATACTATTAATCTAAATTCATTAGATAATTTATCATTAATTTTAAAAAATTTTTTAGATTGAATGAAATTCTTCGATTTATAAAAATGATTAACTATTAAAATTACTTAAAAATTTATTTCAAAAAATGAACGGTGAAATAATGAAGGCATTAGTCGCAGATGCAATTAACGAAAAAGGTATTGAAAACTTACAAGAAGTTTGTGAAGTCGTGGTGAATACAAGCATCACCCCTGAAGAATTACTCGAAACCATTGGTGAATATGATGCAATTCTCATAAGAAGCAGAACCAAATTGCCTGCTGAAGTAATTGAAAAGGCAGACAATCTTAAAATCATTGCTAGAGCAGGTGTAGGTGTAGATAACGTTGATGTAGCAGCAGCTACCAAAAAAGGTATCATGGTAGTAAACGCACCAGAATCCACTTCAATCACTGTAGCAGAACACACAATGGGACTCATCTTAAGCACCATCCGTAAAATAGCTATTGCTGACAAATCTACCAAAGCAGGAAAATGGGAGAAAAAGGCATTCATGGGTATGGAACTTAGAAACAAGACCCTTGGTGTAATCGGTATGGGAAGAATCGGATCTCAAGTGGTAAACAGATGTAAGGCATTTGAAATGGATGCAATTGCATACGACCCATATTTACCTCCTGAAGTGGCTAAAAACATGGGTGTTGAATTATATGAGAACATTGAAGACGTATTGACCCGTGCAGATGTAATTACAATTCACGTTCCACTCACTCCTGAAACTGAACACTCAATTTCAACTGAACAATTCAAATTGATGAAAGACACAGCACTTATCTTTAACTGTGCTCGTGGTGGAATCATTGATGAAGACGCTTTATACGAAGCATTATCCACTGGAGAAATCCTAGGAGCAGGTCTTGACGTATACGAAGAGGAACCTGCAAAAGAAAACAAATTATTCGAATTGGACAATATCGTATGTACTCCTCACATTGCAGCTTCCACCAAAGAAGCTCAAAGGGATGCAGCTATCATTGTAGCAAATGAAGTAATCACCTTATTCAAAGGAGACATGCCTAAAAACGTCATCAACATGCCTCGTATGAACAATGCTGAATTTGAAGAAACCAACAATTATTTAGAACTTTGTGAAAAATTAGGAAGCTTCATTTCACAATCCGCAGGCAGCCCAATTAAAAAATTGGAAATTACCTACAAAGGAGAAATTGCAGAACTTGCAAATAGAGAATTGTTCACAAGAACCATCTTGCAAGGTATCTTAAACCCTATCACTGAAACTGCAGTAAATGCAGTAAACGCAACCACCGTTGCAAAAGCAAGAGGAATCAGCATTACTGAAGCTGTAAGTGATGACAGTGAAGGTTATGACAGCTTAATCAAAGTTTCCGCAAAAACCAAAACTGGAGAAATGTCTGCAGACGGTACTTACTTACACGAACCTAAGATCATTAAGGTCAACGGCTACTGGGTAGATGTAAAACCTGAAGGAAACATGTTTATTGCAAGATACAAAGACATTCCTGGAAGTATCGGTGCAATCGGTACCAAATTCGGTGAACAAAACATTAACATCGGTATCATGCAAGTAGGAAGAGACTCCTCCGGCGGAGAAGCAGTTATGATTCTTACTTTAGATGAACCAGCCACTAAAGAAGCTGTTGAAGAAATCAAATTATTAGAAAACGTTTACGCAGCAACCAGCTTAATTCTTTAAGTGGAAAAACAGTTAATATAAAAAATTTATTAGAATTCATTTGAATTCTAATCTCTTTTTCTTTTTTTAAAATTAAAAAATAATAAAAATTAAATTTATAAAAATAGCTTTTTTTAAATAATAATAATTTAAAAATAAAATAAAAATAGAATAGTATTTTATTTAAGATTTAATCATCTGAATCTTCATCTTTTCTATTGGTAACACCTTTTATGATAGGTTTTCCATCCCTAAATTCTATGATTAAACCTAAATCAGGACTTTGACCATTAATGCGTTCTCCGCCAATCCTAACCACTCTTGGATTTAAATCAATAGATCCTAAATCCTCATCAGACACATTGTATGGATTAAAAGAAGTGTTTGAACTGGAATCCAATGACCCACTCAAATCATCAAATTCATGAGAATACTTGTTGGTCTTCTCATTGTCATCATCAAAATAGGACAAATCCTTATCCAAATCAAAGAAAGATGGACTGAGCTCTTCCCCATCCCTTTCCTCTATCTCTTTTTTAATCGCTTCCAAATCATCAAACATCAATTCCTGATTGGAATCTGAGTAATGCCCTACCTCAAAAGTGGTTGGCATACCATAGGAGTCATAAGCTTTCATGGTTTCCAATGAGTATGGCTCACAAACGATTATATGGAATGGACCATGCTTGGAAAATGTGATCAAGTCTGCATGAGATGGACTCGCATTATGTCCTGGGTGAGAGTGTACTGAACCCCACTTCTTCTGATTAGGTGGAATCATCCAATCATTGAAGGTAGCGCTTGTATGAGATCTTTCACCAGGTAAAAACAATAATCCGGTAATGTAGAGAACCTTGTCCTTAACATGACCATCAAACATTGCCAAAAATTCATTGGGATATGACTTTTTAGAATAAAAGACTACAGAATCAATTACTCCTTGGTCAACACAAACCTTTTCAAACTGATTCTTTTCATTCATTTTTGAGACCAAATCTTCAAATCCCATATTACCACCTCATAAGCTTTAGAATAAATAGTAAATAACTAATTAAAAATAATTACATTAATAATTTATCATTAAATTCATAATTTATCAAAAAAGTCTTGACTAAAAATATCCAATTCATAATCAACAAAGACTTCACTGCGTGTAGATATTGTTTTCTCTTGCTTTTTTGGATTGAATCCTTCTATTTCCCATGACCTTTTATAAATTCCAATTCCTCTCTTTTTCCAATTATCAACATCATTAAGATTGATTCCTCTCTCAAAGAGAAGGTCATGGATGTCACTTGATTTCAATCCTTTGATTTTTTCATTTGCTTGCTTATCATCGTATTCTTTTTTAAGTGCCCAGATACCATATCCATTGATGCAATTTCTCCAACATTCATCTTGTCTCCATTTGAAGTAGCTACATATAGATGCATCATCGATTGGAATTATTCTTGAATCAAATGATATAGGAAATACATTATTCCTATCATTATCTGATAAGTTATCCAAATCAAACTCATTAGAATAATCGTTCAATAAATAATATGTGAAGGAACTTGAGGCCAGTGAAGAGAATACAGAATTGATCTTCTCGACTCTGCCTGAAAATGGAATTTCATCCAAAAGAATACTTATTTCATCGGAGAATGAGTAAATGAACTTAGGTGAAAACTGATTGAAGATGTCCAAGCATACATTTGTGATAAGTTTATAGAAATTCTCATCATAAGGCTTTTCAAGATTCAATCCTTTTGCTAAACTATGAAATTTACGACCATCCAAACGTAGAATTATATTTGAGTTCTTTGGAACTTTCATAGTTGAGTAAATTTCATAATCTTTCATCAAATCACCTAAATACTAATTTTTATGATTACTTTAATGATTAATTTTGGTAATCCGTATTTTAATTTTTCAAAAATATTAAATTACAATTATGTTCCTACTGAGAAACATTCGTTGAAGCTTTTCAATAATTTAATAGCTGAAAATGCAGCTAACATACTTGTTTTTGGGTTTGCGGCAAATGGATAGTTTTCAGAGCTTGTTCTGAATTCTCCGAAGTCACCTTTCACTACAACTTCATGAACATTCCTATCAACTTTAGGGTCTACAATGATCTTTACATCGATATCCATATTGCAGGCGATACTCAATGAAGCAGCCACATTGATGTTTACCGGAAACTTCTCTACAGCTTCGGAAGCCTTTCCTTCAAATAGGATCTCTTCCTCTTCAACTTCTCTGCCTAATGATTTAGGAGCTTTTCTTGTTGTGAGGGAAGCCTGTGTAATCTTACCGATTGATGCTGCCTTGATACCATCCAAACCTACTATAGCACCAGATGGAGCATAGACCTTTGCCTTATTCTCTTGAGCAACCTTATGGACATTATCTCTAAATTCCTTATCCATCAATGCACCTACACTCATGACCATCAAATCCACACCCTTTTCCAAAATAGGTACGGCAATGCCTTTTAAAGCCATTGGAGAAGCTGCCTCAACAACCAAATCAACTTTTTTAATCATATCTTCAAGCTTTATAACAGCTATTCCATTTGCTATCTGTGCAAGGTTTTCTGCTCTTTCTATATCCCGATCATAGAAATACTTGATTTCTATTCCGTCTTCAGATATTTCATTAACTATTGTATTTGCAATAGCTCCACACCCTACTATACCTACAATCATTAGTTCATCTCCGATAAAATTTTGAATATTTATATATTTATCCTTAATATTAATAAATTTTTATTAAATAAAAAACTATCTGATTAACAAACTCTTAAAATAAAATCTAAAAAAATAATAAGAGATTTCCTAACAAGAATGAAAAATGAAAATTTGTAAACCATTTATTATAAATTGTTAATAACATTGATAATAACAGAAAAAATAGAAAAAATCACTTCATGAAAATTAAATAAAAAAAGAGAAAATAAATTAAATATGTTAATTAATCTGAAACTACATTTAGAAAAACAGGCTAATAATCAAAGGATATGGTAAAAAATCTCAAAGATTAATAACATATTTGCTTAATAAAGACTTATACTTTTGGTACAGGAGCTTCTACAGGAGCTTCTCTTGGAGCTTCCCTAATAGGCTCAGGTCTTGGGCGTACAGAGATTTCTTCGCCAGCTACTGGAGGTTTTGGTCTTTTTAAGTCTTGAGGATCAATTAACATAATGTCTCCAATAGCAGTTACTCTGTCAAACTCAATATTAAGTAAGCCTTCTTGGAAGGTTCTGCCTACTTCTTCTTCAGGTACGAATTGGAATCCGCCTCTAAAGATATCTCTGAATCCTGCGCTTTTTCTTTCAGGTTCTAAAGCTTTTACTTGGAGTCTAGAGATAGTTCCGTATCTTATATTAAGAACTACGTCATGAACTTGACCTACATACTGACCAGCTAATGTATATATATCTAAATCGTAAAGAGTTGAAACTTCTACCATTTTTTTCACCATCTAACTCAATAAATCAAATAAAAATGTTTTGTGATCAATGTTAAAAAACATTGCATTATCCTTTAATTTTTAAAAATTTTAGCCTATAAAGAATGAATTAATAATTAAAGATATGAATTTTCAATTTTTGATAATTATAAAGAAATTCATAAGAAATTTAACAATTAAACACTAAATAAGCTTATTATATAATATATGTATATT